>NZ_CAJCKG010000075.1:0-10511 GCF_903970945.1 Curtobacterium sp. ME26 | reverse complement strand
CAGGCCGCCGAGCGCGACCGCCAGCACGGCGACCGCGGAGCCGGCGGTGGCGATGACACCGGCGAGGCGGGCCGGCTGCTGCTCGAGGGCGGCGATCCGGGCGAGCGCGCGCTCGGCCCGGCGCTTGAGGATGCTCCTCGACCCGCTCCCGCCCGCACTGCTCCTACCCCGAAACGCTCGCCTCCGCCGCACCGTCGAGAACTTACACGACAACCCGCACATGCCGATGACAGTGGAAGACATCGGCGCAGTCGCAGACGTCGCCACGCGGTGGGAATCGGGCACCTCGGACGATTCTCCGGCAAGTACCTCGCCCGCTACTGCGAATACCCCAGAACTATACTCCGCAGCTGACCCGGAGTTTAGGAGTTTAGGCCGTCAGGATAGGCCGATTGCACTGACGTACGGGCTGCGTCTCGCGAACCGCTGCCCCACAGTCACCTCTCACACTTCCCCGGACCGTCCCTTAGCCGACCGTCTAACGGACGCGGGCACTCGTATCTCCCGATGGGGTGTCGGAGGCGATCGATCTGCGCTTCGACGGCCTCGTAGCACTCCTGATCAGCCGGGGTGCGCCCGAGATCACGTCCGAGGTCGTTGCCGAACCTGTCGGTCATGTGCCGCATGAGCGAGCCAGCGGCGCGAGGGTGGTCGACTGCGCCGAAGAAGGCGGCTGCGAGATTGGCGAGGACGCCGATCATGATGCGAGGGTCAGCGACTGTGACGAGCTCGGGATGGTCCATGACGGCGAGCCTGCTCCGTTTCGGCCATAGGGGATGAGCTCGACCTCCGCCCGGTCGCCGATCGGCTACCGGGCGCCCGCTCGCTCGCTAGGAGCCGAGTGCGAATGAGGCCGCTTCCCTTCGGTCGCTTATCTCGTCGAATGGGAGTCAGGAGGGCCGACAACCGCGATCCCGCCCCGGGTTGCGGTCACCAGGTGAGCTGCGTGTCGTCCTCGAAGATAGCGCCGGTGGGACCATCAGCAGGCAGGGTTGCCAGTCGCACCGCCACGGCCGCACCTTCGTCGGGGGTGCGGGTACCGCGGAAGTCGTTGAAGTCCGTGGCGACGTGGCCGGGGGCGGCGCCGTTGATCTTCAACGTGGTCTCCGCGAACTCGCGGGCGTAGTGCACGGTGATGGCGTTGAGCGCGGTCTTCGAGCTCGAGTACACCATCGAGGGCTGCCCCACCCAAGCCCCCGCTTCTCCGATCGATCCGCGCTTGCTCGTCACGTTCACGACCCGGGGTGCGTCCGACTTCGCCAGTAGTGGCAGGAACGCGGTGATCATCCGCACGACGCCGAAGACGTTGACCTCGTACACGTTCCTGAAGTCGTCGACGTTCTCCTCGGTCGGCTTCGGTAGGTGCTCGAGCGGCCGGAACGTGAGCGTGTTCACGCCGGCGTTGTTCACCAGGACGTCGAGCCGCCCGAACTCGTGGGCGACGTCAACGACGAGCGCGTCGATCTGATCCTGGTTCGTCACGTCGAGAACGACCGGGCGCACGTCACCGTCGATGGTGGCGGAGGCTGCACGGCCGAGTTCGTCGCTGCGCGCGCCGAGGAGCACGGTGAAGCCCTCCCGGGCGAGGCTGCGAACGATGGCGATGCCGATGCCCTTGTTCCCGCCGGTGACGAGGGCGATCTTCTGCGCCCTGCTTGGTGTTGTCATGTCAACAGCATGCACTTCCGGTGTTGATGCGTCAACAGCGCGACGATAGGGTCACTTCATGACCGCGCCGCTAAGTGAGCAGGAACAACGTCTCTGGCACGCGTGGAAGCTCGCAGCGGACACCGTACGGCAGCGGGTGGCCGAAGACATCAAGGCCGGCTCGGGCCTGTCCGATCAGGACTTCAGCATCGTCACCCGTCTCGTCGATCTGGGCAGCGGAGCGCTTCGCCAGAACGAGCTCAGCGCCTCGCTGCGGTGGGACCGCACCCGCCTGTCCCATCAACTCACGCGAATGGAGCACCGCGGACTCGTCAGCCGCAGCGCGGTCGACGGCGGTGTGCTCGTGCGAATCACCGACGAGGGAGAGCGCCTCGTCCGTGCGGCCCGACCGATCCATGCCGAGGCGGTCCGGAAGCACCTTCTCCACCGCACCGAGGGAATCGACCAGACTGCGCTGGTGCAAGTCCTCGAACAACTCGCACTCGACAGCCCACCAGTCCCGTCTCGATAATCAATTGGCTGTCGGATACGGAACTGAGCAAGCTCCCGCCGCGACCCCCGCCGGGGCTTCAGAGGGACGCGAGCTTGTCCTGCATCTGGGTGATCTGCTCGGTCTGGCTCGAGACGATTGACTTCGCCATCGCGACGGCGTCGGTGTTCTTGCCCTTGTCGACTTCGGTCTTGGCCATGTCGACGGCGCCCTTGTGGTGCTGGACCATCTGCTCGAGGTAGAGCTTCGCGGCGTCCTTCGCGGACGCCTGGTCGAGGTCGTTTATGTCGGAGTCGGACATCATCCCGGACATGGAATGCCCCATCCCGGAGTGCTTCGACTCGGTCGGCTCATCCCAGCCCTTGAGCCAGCTGGTGAGCTGGTTGATCTCTGGGGACTGCTCGGCCTTGATCTGCTTCGCGAGGTCGGTGACGCCGGTGTCGACGCCGGAGCCCTTGGCGAGGAGCATGTCGCTCATCTCGACAGCCTGCTTGTGGTGCGGCAGCATCATCTGCGCGTACATCACGTCCTGGTCGTTGTGCGCCGATGCGGCCGACGTCGACGACGCTGCGTCAGCGTGGGAGCTGCTGTTGCCGGCGGAGCAGCCCGCGAGGGTGAGGCCGAGGGTCAGTGCGGCCGCGACCGCGAGCGTGCGCATGGTGGTGGTGTGCATGATCTTCCGTTCCCGTGGATGCGTCAGGTGTTCCGGCAGGCGGACGCCTGCCGGATCTGGGTATGCCGGAGCCACGCTCCGGGGGTGGGGTCCCGCAGGGGGGGGCGGATCAGATGCGGATGATTTGCAACGCCGTCAGTGACGGCGGTTTCGGTGCCGTAATGCGGCGCGGCAGCCGGTCAGCGAGCGCGAGCAGACGCGCGAGCAGGGAGAGGATGCCGCCGGTCCGTGCGCGCAGCAGCGCCCACGTGAACAGCGCGATCGTCAGCGCGCACGCCATCCCCATCAGCGAGCACATCAGCGCGCACAGGCCGTTGTCGCAGCCCGTGTCGGTGAGGACGGTCATCACCGCAGTCACGGGAGCCGCGTGCTCGTCGTGGCCAGCGGCCGCGACGTGGCTGTGCTCAGCGGTGGCCGCGGGAGCAGCCACAGAGAGCTCGTGGCCGGCGGTGTGCCCTGCCGTCGAGTGCATCAGGACCGTGAACCCGACCAGCAGCAGCAACGTCAGCGTCGCCGTGACCTGCAACAGCAGCCGGCGACGCGGGGAGGCGGTGGTGGTGAGCATCAGTCTTTCAAGCAGACGGGGCCGAAGAGCGCTTCCATGATGCGGTAACTCAACAGCCGGCGGCAACCCGATCTGACGCGGCCTGACCGACATGGATGTCGTGGCTGGCTCAGACACGCTCGTAGAACCCGACGGCTTCTTCGGCATCAAGCCCTCGGGAGCCGGTGCGGAGGGGGAAAGCGGCGTCGTCAGACATCTGCGCTCAGCATGCCGGGAACCACTGACATCAACCACCCTCAGTGTGAGCGTCCGCGGCGCATCGTGGACGCGCGCTGGACTCAGCGCAGGGTGTAGCGGGTCCAATCGGGGTGGTGAAGTACGTGGTGTACGGCGAAAACAAGGTGATGACCGGGGCTGCAATCGCGGACGCGGTCCTGGCCTACGCTGCCGCGCTGGGTGAGAACGGGACTACCGACATCGTGGAGATACCAACAGCCGATGACGACCGCGTCGGTGTCCTCACCAAAGTGTTGATCGGTCTCGCGTCGCAGGTCATGGTGGAAGTAGCCTCCGATGACGAGCTGGAGCCCGAGAATGAGGATCCCGTCAGCGAACTTGTCCGGCGCACCGCCGCTGTCGGCGGTGGCCGCTTCGATGACGCGGCATCATCGCACTCCAACGAGCCTGAGGCCCAGAACCTCGCCCGGAGCTAGTGCAGCGCCTCCCACGCAGCATGAAGATCGGGCATGCCGAACTCGATCGTCGTTGGCGGCTCGCCGCGGAGGAACCGCCGGCGCATGGCGCGATAGGTCTCGATGCGTGCTGGCGGTACCCGCCGGTCGCGTTCGTATCGTGAGTCCACTGAGGTGTCCCTTCCGCACTGCACTGTGCTCCCTCCGGCGCCGGTGGGCCGGAGTGTCGTGCCCGGACTGGGGTAAGTGGATAGCGCACCGGTGGATGGGTGCTTTGGTGGGCGCCGCGGCGGCTGGCGGGCGGAAACGGCCGGGAGCGCGCGAGGTGGTACGAAGGTAAACATCCGGGTAGTTGTTCTCTGCAGTGCAGTGCAGTGCAGTGCAGTGCGTGGCGGCGTTGGCGGGCCCCGTCGTTCGTCAAATCGCTCAGGGTTGGAGCCGCTGCATGAGGGGGAGGAGCGCCTGAGCTGTGCTCGGGTGGCCGCGGAAGGCGTTGAGGCTTCCCGATGTGCCGATCGGGGCGCCAGGTGGAAAGAACGCCACGCAGACGTGGTCTTCGTTGAGGACGATGATGTCCCACCAAGACGGTGGCCCTTGCGGTTCCGAGTCCGCATGGAGCAGGCGCGTGTTCTCGCTCCAGATCTCTAGCTGTTCCCCGTCGGAAGACACTAAAACGGCACCGTCGACCTTGAGGATGTCCTCGCCGAAGCGACGCCATCCCGCGGCATGCAGGACGCTGACCGGAGATGCGTCAGGGGAGAGCGGTGCGAGCAACATCGATAGCGGCCGGCGATCCCGGGACTCGATGGCTTTCGCGTACACGCGCGGCAGCGTAGACCCGCGTCGAGAAGGACGGAATAGCACCGATGGTCTTACAGTTGAGGCTAGTAGGCGCTTCCACCCCCGCCGATACGTTCTGAGAAAGACTGCTATCGGCTCACGAGACGAAGGCCGGCTGCCCACACGGGCGGCCGGCCTTCGTCGTGCTCGGGGGGGGGGGGGCTGGTCAGTGTGCGGCGTCGTACGCGTCGCGCACTGCCTGGCTGATGCGGCCGCGGCTTGAGACCTCGTGGCCGTTGGCGTTTGCCCATTCGCGGATCTTCGCAAGCTCGTCGGAGTTGCCACGCTTCGGCGCGCTGCTGCTACCGGAGGCACGGCTCTGACGGCCGCTGACCTTCCGGGCGGCGGCGACGTAGTCGGAGAACGCTTCGCGGAGCGCCTCGGCGTTGTCGTCGGACAGGTCGACCTCGTAGTGGTTTCCATCGAAGGAGAAGGACACGGTGCGGCCCTTGCCCTCATCGATCGTGTCGCCGGTCAGGTCATCGACGAGGGTGGTGGTGACTTTCTGCGCCATACGAACGCCGCCTTTCGTGGGGATGGAAGTTATTCCCTTTCTATTGTGGCAGAGGCAGCGGCTGCATTCATGAACGCTCACGGTGTGTGACGGTTGGCCGAGCACGGCACAATGAGCGTGATGACTGAGGCTGCTCCGATCCCGTCTGGATACGCCGCCGAGCTGGCGGATCTGAGGGCTCAGGTGCGCGCGGCTCGGTTCACTGCGCAGCGGCGCGTGAACACGGAGCTGGTGCACCTCTACTGGGGGATCGGCGCGTCGATCCTCCGCCGGCAAGACGACGAAGGGTGGGGCAGCAACGTTATCGGCCGACTCGCAGCAGACCTCCGGGCGGAGTTTCCGGACATGAGGGGCTTCTCGCCGCGGAACCTCGCGTACATGCGGGCGTTCGCGGCGGCGTGGGGCGACGAACGGATTCTGCAACAGCCTGTTGCAGAACTGCCCTGGGGGCACATCACGGTGCTGCTGAACCGGCTCGACGACCACCAGCTCCGTGACTGGTACGCCGAGCGAGCCGGACTGCACGGCTGGTCGCGGAATGTCCTCGAGCATCACATTCGCACTGCCGCGCACTCCCGTGTGCAGGCGGCGCCGTCGAACTTCCCCGCGACCCTTCCGGCAGGTGACTCGGATCTCGCGCAGCAGCTGACGAAAGATCCGTACGTCTTGGACTTCCTCGCCCTTGACGGGGACGCGAAGGAACGGCATCTCGAGCAGGCCCTGGTCGACCGGATCATCGACACGCTCCGCGAACTCGGCGAGGGGTTCGCGTTCGTCGGCCGCCAGGTGCACTTCGACGTTCACGGGGACGACTTCTACGTCGATCTGCTGTTCTTCCACGTCGAGCAGCTCCGCTACGTGGTGATCGAGCTGAAGACCGGGAAGTTCAAGCCTGAGTACCTCGGGCAGCTCGGCTTTTACGTGGCCCTGGTCGATGACCGGCTTCGCCGCCCTCAGCACGCCGACACGGTCGGGCTGCTCCTGGTCGCGGACAAGAACGACGCCGTGGTTCGGTACTCCCTCGCCGGCCAGCACACGCCGATCGGGGTCGCCAGCTACGACCTGCTCCCACCGGCCGTGCAGGCTGCGCTCCCATCCGAGGCTGACTTGGCGAACGCACTGCACGAAGGCAGCAGTGATGACGGAGACGACTGACGGCGATCCGGTGGATGCACAAGCACCTGCGTCTCGTTACGAGTCGGACCCATCCGCCGAGCCGGCCGAGGTGGAGTCGTTGGCTGCGCTTCGGCGGCGCCTGCTGACCGAGTCCCTCCGCCCCGACAGCGGTGAGCCGGACGACGCCGGTTGGCCGGACTTCGATCAGCTCCGCCCGCCCCCTGGTAGCTCCGATCGCCTACATACCTGGCGTCATCTTGGTCGCGCAGCAGGCCGTGACGGCAGGAACGTTCGCGCCGTGCGTGATGACCGCGGCGACATGGCTGTCCAAGGAACGCGACAACCCGTGTTCGGTGTGATGATGTCGCCATGGCAGCAGACGGCGCCAAGAAGCCCGAAATCCGCGGTCCAGCCTGGGAGCGCACGGTCACCTTGGTAGTGCCGCCAGGGGACGTCAACGAGGTTCATGAGTCGGTCGATGATCTGTGGACGCTCAACGACGATCTCGGTCCAGGGGAACGGATGCGGTTCGAGACCGCGCTCCTGGAGCTCGCCGGAAACGTTATCGAGCACACCGAAGGACAAGAGCGACTGCTGTGCGAGTTGACGTTGCTGCGGACTCGCACGTCGTTGGAAGCAGTCCTCAGCGACAGCGGCGCAGCGGTCCGGGTGCCGTTCCGGCGGAGCATGCCGGATCCTGCGGAGCTTAAGGAGTCCGGGCGCGGGATCGCGATGATCGAGCTACTCATGGACGACTTCACCTACGAACGCGACGCCGACGGCAACCGGTGGCGACTGGTGATGCGCCTTCCCGAATCGCTGCACCGTGACCGTGACCTCGGGGACGGACCCCATCACTGAAACAGCAGCCTGCGTCGAGGCCAATGAAACGCTCTTTCCGCTGCTGCCAGCCAGCAAGCGGTGCGCCGAGGGGTTCCGTGACCCCCGGATGGGGATAAGCGATCTCCCGCGGACTGCGTTGACTGGACCGTGATGACTCAGGCGTCGCTCCGGATCACCGCCCGGTCTTCCGACACGGGGCAAATTGTGCTGCCCGCGGTCGGGACGGCGTGGGCTCCGTTCGCCAAGCAGGCGATCGTGACCGTGCTCATCGGCGGTGCCGCCGTTGCCAGCACCGCCCTGCCGCTGCTGCTCATCACAGATGCGCAGCGGATGTGGCAAGGAGTCGCGGTCGCGGTTGGGCTGCTTGCGATCACCGCTGTGATGGCTGCCCGACCGTCGCTGGAGCGGCTGCAGATGTTCGTGGCCCTCATCGACTTCGTCGCGATCGGACTGCTACGGTTCGGCACCGGCGACAACCAGTCAGTGTTCCTCGCGATCACAGTGCTGCCGCTGATCTGGATCGCAGCCGGCGTTGGGCGGTGGCGCATTATGGTGCCGTTGGGCGGAGTCATCGTGACACTGCTGCTGCCCCTGGTCTTGAGCGTTGGCCGCAGCCTGATGGTCAGCGAGTTCGTCCGTCTGCTCGTCGTGGTCCTCGTCTACGGCGCAGCTTCGGTGGTCGTGAACGAGCTGTCCCGCCGATCGTTGCGGCAGCTCACCACCTCCCAGCAGCGGCGCCGCGTCGCGGAAGCGGAAGTGACCCAAGCGGTCCTCGTGCAACGCTCCCTCCAACCCGTCGACGGCAGCGACCTCCCTCCGGCGTTCCAGGTCACGGGCGTGTGCGTGCCGGCTCGAGCGGTCGGCGGCGACTTCTACGACTGGTACCCCACACCAGACGGCGGCGCCGCGGTCACGCTCGGAGACGTCATGGGGAAAGGCGTCGGTGCCGGCATGATCGCCGCGGCTGTCCGTGCCGTGGTCCGCAGCAGCCGCGACAACCCCGACCCTGCCGCTGCACTCCGGTCCGCGGCAGCCGGGATCAGCACCGGTCCCGGTACGGCGACCAGCGGCCAGTTCACCACCTGCTTCCACGCGCGGATCAGCCCGGACGGTGTGCTCTGCTGGGTCGACGCCGGACACGGGCTCACCGTGCTCCGACGGGCAGCAGGGGAGGTGTCCTTCCTGCAGTCCGGACACCTCCCGATCGGCGTCGGCACCGGGTGGGCGAGTGCGGAGACCATCCTGGGACCCGGCGACAGCATCGTCAGTGTCAGTGACGGTGTCCTCGACCTCTTCGGCGGCGACCTGCGCTCTCTCGACGACTACGCCGCGTTCGTTGCCGAACGACCTAGCATCACCGAGATCGTCGAGGAGCTCACCGCACTCGCCCAACAGCAGGAACAGCCTGACGACGTCACGGTCCTCGCCATGGCCTGGAGCGCCGCGCCGTCCTGATCGCTGCGGTCGACCAGCGCGGTCGTGCACCGTGGACCGACCGCGAACGGGTCACCCTGCGCGCCAACCGTGCCATCTCGTCGGGTGCGAGTTCGGGTCAGGCAGCCGGCGCCCTCGCGCTAAGACGCCATCGGGTGCGGTGGAACGCGGCGAAAGGATGCCAGCCCGGGAACAGGGGTCCGGGCTCCGCGACAGGGCGATCGCGAGTAGCGCGAACGACTGTATGGCCCCATGGTCAAAGCCGAACCGCTTGTACCCCGCTTTGCTAGGCGATCTACGTATCGTTCGCTCTTGATCCCGTGAGGTGGTGGGTGTTCATGATGAACGAGCAGACGTACGACGAGTCCGGGTACTGGTACCCCGACCGCGCTTCCCGCTCGGGGATTCAGTTGCTGAATCTGATGCGGCAGTACCGCTCGGCTGAGGTCGAGATACGGCAGCGGACCCGCAAGGGCATGCGGATGAACCAGACCGACATGGAAGCCGTCCGCTATCTCCTCCGTGCCGGCGAACGGGGCGAGCAGGTGAACTCGTCCGAGCTGGCCGCGCACCTGGGCATCACCTCCGCGTCCACGACAGCGGTCGTGAAGCGCCTCGTCGCCTCCGGCCACGTCCAGCGTCACGCAGACCCCTCGGACGGCCGAGGCGTGCTGCTGACCGCGACCGGGCATACCGACGAGGAAGTCCGCACCACGCTGACCGACGTGCACGCACGCATGATCGCCGCAGCTGATCAGCTCTCCCTGCAGACGGTCGAGGAGATGAGCCGTTTCTTCACCGACATGATCGACGCTATGCACGCCGACGCATCGACTACCGAGCTCCGAGCTGACTACGCACAGCGGGCTGCAACCCCGGCGCCGGCGTCGCATCCGGGACGTTAGCACCGCCTGGGTCTCCAAGATGCGAACGCATGCACATAAGTAGTTAGACGAACTAGGTTTCTTGCCGCATACTGATATCCGACGCCGCGGAGCGTCGGACAGCGACCACGGGAAGGGCCGACAATGAGCACGATCAACGCAACGCACTCGCAGTTCTCGGAGGTGCGCGAGGCAGCACGCGGACGCCTCCTCGCCGTCCTCGCAACCAGCTGCGGGATTGTCGCTGTCACCGTCGCGTCCGCCGCCGCGATCGTCGTCACGGTCGGAGCGTGAGCACGGTGACGTTGGCGAACCTGCAGGAACACCCGCACGAGTGGCACCGACGTGGCATGCGGCACCCTGCCGAAATCGACGCGCTGGTCTACACCCGCACGAACGGCAATACTCCGCCGGAACCGGCTTACGGCGACTTCTTCCGAGCAGCCTGACCCCTCTAGCCCAAGAGCACATCATCACGTCTGCTCTTGCTCCGTTGACATCACAGTCGGCGCAAAGCGCGGCCCCCATCGGAACACCGGCGGGGGCCGTCTGCTGTTCGGCGAACGCCTCCTTGCCGAGCACCCACCCAGGCGACTACGCCAACCCTGACGGCATGAAACCGCACCAACAGGTCGCCGACATCGACAAAGGATTCGAGTGGGTCTGCGAAGGACTCGAAGAGCTACCCACGTACAAGACGGAAGAGTTGAAGCGTGTCCGGTAGCCGATGGCGGTTTCAAGGGGTCGTTGCAACGGGTGGTTGTGTCGGGTCCGACAGTAGCTGTTCAAATGCCTCGGCTGGCGTGCGGTAGTCGAGGGTCTTGCGAGGCCGTCCGTTGAGTTCGGCGGCGA
>NZ_CAJCKG010000074.1:0-10630 GCF_903970945.1 Curtobacterium sp. ME26 | reverse complement strand
GTGCGGGCCGTCCGGCGCGGCTCACTCCGGCTGCGCGTCCGTGCTGACGAGCGACGCCACGTGCGCGACCGCCAGGCGGTAGCCGTCGGCACCCGCGCCGACGATCACGGCCGTCGCGGCCGTCGCCACGTGGTCGACGTGCCGGAACGGCTCGCGCTTCCACGTGTTCGACAGGTGCACCTCGACGACGGGGACGTCGAGGGCCTCGACCGCGTCGTGCAGCGCCACCGAGGTGTGGGCGTAGGCCGCCGGGTTGATCACGACGCCGGCGAAGTGGTCGAGCGCCTCGTGCAGCCACTCGACGAGCTCGCCCTCGCGGTTGGTCTGGCGGAAGTCGGCCTCGAGCTCGTGCACCGCCGCCTCGGTGTGCACGATCGCCTCGAGCTCGGCGAGCGTCACGGTGCCGTACTGCGCGGGATCGCGCCGCCCGAGGACGTCGAGGTTCGGCCCGTTCAGGACGAGGATCCGCCGCGGGCGTGTCGTGGTGTCGGTGGCCGGCTCGCTCATGGGGGAGAGCCTACCGAGCGCGCCGGACGCGGGACGGCGGACGACGGTCGAGGTGTGTGAACGGTCACACCGCGTGTAACGTCTCCGTCCGGGTCGGCGCAGTTGCCGACTGCAACACACTGATGTGGAGATCGCATGGTTCTCGCTGCGGCGACCAACGGGATCCGGCTCGAACTGGGCTGGGTCGACTACCTGATGATCATCGTGTACTTCGCGGTGGTCATCGGCATCGGGTTCACGGCCAGGCGCCAGGTGCGCACGAGCATGGACTTCTTCCTGTCCGGCAGGTCGATGCCCGCCTGGATCACGGGCCTGGCGTTCGTGTCCGCGAACCTCGGCGCGACCGAGATCCTGGGCATGGCCGCCAACGGCGCGCAGATCGGCATGGCGACGCTGCACTACTACCTCATCGGCGCCGTGCCGGCGATGGTGTTCCTCGGCCTCGTGATGATGCCGTTCTACTACGGGTCGAAGGTGCGCTCGGTGCCGGAGTTCATGCTCCGCCGCTTCGGCAAGGCGCCGCACCTGGTGAACGCGATCGCGTTCGCGGTGTCGAACGTCCTCATCGCGGGCATCAACCTCTACGCCATGGCGATCGTCATCGAGGCGATGCTCGGCTGGCCGGAGTGGCTCGCCATCCTCGTGTCGGCGGCCTTCGTGCTCGCCTACATCACCCTCGGCGGGCTCTCGAGCGCGATCTACAACGAGGTCATGCAGTTCTTCGTGATCATCGCGGGCCTCGTGCCGCTGACGATCGTCGGCCTGCACCGCGTCGGCGGCTGGGGCGGCCTCACCGAGGCGATCAAGGAGACGCAGGGCGTGCAGCACCTGCAGACCTGGGCCGGCACCGGCATCGGCGACGTCACGAACCCGATCGGCGCGAACTGGCTCGCCATCGTGCTCGGCCTCGGGTTCGTGCTGTCCTTCGGCTACTGGACGACGAACTTCACCGAGGTGCAGCGGGCGTTCTCGGCGAAGAACATGTCCGCCGCCCGACGGACGCCGCTCATCGCCGCGATCCCGAAGCTGTTCATCCCGTTCATCGTCGTCATCCCCGGCCTCATCGCCGCGGCGGTCGTCGGCAACCAGTTCGCCTCGGGGGAGCTGACCTACAACGACGCGATCCCGAAGCTCATCCAGATGTACCTGCCGACCGGTGTGCTCGGCATCGCCGTGACGGGCCTCCTCGCCTCGTTCATGGCGGGCATGGCGGCGAACGTGTCCTCGTTCAACACCGTCTTCACGTACGACATCTGGCAGCGCTACATCAAGCCGAACATGCCCGACGTGCACTACCTGACGACCGGCCGCTGGGTCACCGTCGTCGGCGTGGTGATCGGCATCGGCACGGCGTTCCTCGCCGCACAGGCCGGCAACATCATGACCTACATGCAGACGCTGTTCTCGTTCTTCAACGCACCGCTCTTCGGCGTCTTCATCCTCGGCCTGCTCTGGAAGCGGATGACCACGCAGGGCGCGCTCTGGGGTTACGTGCTCGGCATCGTGACGCCGACCATCACGTGGGTCGCGTACCTGGTGAACCCGAAGCTGTTCTCCACCGCGACCGCGGAGACCATGTACGGCGCGATCATCTCGTTCGTCACGGTGCTCGTCGTCGGGGTCCTCGTCTCGCTCGCGACGAAGCCGAAGGACGTGTCGGAGCTCGGCGGTCTGGTCTACGGCGTCGGCAAGATCGACATGACCGCCGGGGCCGTCGCGACCGACACCGCCTGGTACCGCTCGCCCGCCCTGCTCGGCACCGTCGCCCTGGTGCTGTGCGTCGCCCTCTACCTGCCGTTCCTCTAGGCCCGGACCCGAAGGAGAACCACCGTGCGTGAGAACACCACCGCGCTGACCGAGGAGCAGGCAGCCCTCGTCCGCTCCACCCGACGACTCGACCTGCGACGCATCCTCGGCGGCCTGTTCGTGCTCTACGGCGTCATCACCACCATCGTCGGCATCGTCCACTGGGACACCGACCCGCAGAAGACCGGCGGCATCCACATCAACCTGTGGGTGGGACTGTCGCTGCTCGTCGGCGGCCTGCTGTTCTTCCTCTGGGACCGGCTGAACCCGGTACCGGCGGAGGACATCATCGGCCAGGCCGAGGCCGAGGCCGACCAGCGCGCCGCCGGCGAGGGGCGCGACCCCGCCTGACAGCAGGTCGGACGGGAGGCGCGGTGCGGGTCCGCAGCGCGCCTCACGTCCGCCGCGGTGTGGGTTGACGGCCGCGGCTGACCGTCAGTAGCATTGACATGTCGGCGGAGTGTTCTCCGTCGGAAGTGATCCCCGGATTACCTGCAGCCAGCGCGGGGCCCGGGGATCTGCGCTGTCCGGGGGTCTGCGCTGTCCGGCTTCGTTCGCCCCGCTGGCACGCTCGGCTTGCAGGCCTCAGCTGACGGTGATCTCCCGGAAGTCGTGTCCGGTGCCCGTCGTGCCGGTCGCGTGCGCGCCGCAGACGACGTCCGCGAGCGCCAGGAGGGGTTCGTCGATCCCTCGGCGATGTCCGTGACGGACCGAGCGACCGAGACCACGGGTGCGGAACGCATCGAACACCTTCCGATCGTTCCGATCCAGCTGCGGGCCGCGCGATTCGAGGACCAGTTCGGTGACCCCGCGGACGTCGAGTTCGTGGACGAGCCGCTCGAGGCACCGACGCCGTCGTCGCTCGGGATGGGCGGGAGCGCCGTCGTACCGGATGACCAGGACCTCCACGGCGTGGCGGAGGAGGTCGAGCCACGAGATCCGCTGCGTGGTGAGGGCCTCGTACCAGTGCAACTTGCGCATCCGCGGCGGTCGGGCCGTCTCGACGTCACGGCGAGCATCGTCGAGCGCTTCGTGCAGCAGGAGGACGGCGGCGAGGACGTAGGTGGTGTGATCGAGGCCGCCGCCCGGTTCCGACTCGTCGACGAACGCGTGGAGCATCCCGGTAGCGTACGACATTCCAGTCCCCGAGCGAGCCCGAACAGTTGCACACCGGGCACTGCAGGGCCAGGTTGGTGGTGACGAAGGGAACCACCGTGGACCAGATGGTGTTCATCAACCTGCCCGTTGCCGACCTCGACCGGGCCGTCGCCTTCTACGAGGCGCTCGGCTACGCGACGAACCCCGAGTTCACCGACGAGACCGCCGCGTGCATGGTCGTGAGCGACACGGTGTACGTGATGCTCCTCACCCATGCGAAGTTCCAGGAGTTCACCGACAAGGCCATCGCCGACCCGGGCACGATCGAGGTCATCAACTCGCTGAGCGCCGCGTCGAAGGACGAGGTGCACCGCATCGTCGACGCGGCCGTGATGAACGGCGGGGACGAGGACCGGCCGGAGGTCGACCTCGGCGTCATGTACCAGCGCAGCTTCACCGACCCGGACGGCCACCGGTGGGAGTACGTCTGGATGGACCAGCAGGCGATGGGCGGAGCGGCGGGCCAGGGCGGCACGGAGGACGAGTAGCGCCGCGTCGGCGGTCACCGCCAGGATGGAGCGGTGAGCACCGACCCCGCGACCGCCCCGTCCGACCTGGTGACCGGGCCCGACGGACTCGCGCGCCCCGTCTGGGCGGCGGCCGACCCGATGCTCCGCGACTACTACGACACCGAGTGGGGCATGCCCGTCCACGACGAACGGGGCGTGTTCGAACGGCTCTCCCTCGAGGCGTTCCAGTCCGGCCTGTCCTGGCGCACGATCCTCGCGAAGCGCCCGGCGTTCCGCGCGGCCTTCGCCGACTTCGACCCGGACGTCGTGGCGCGGTTCGACGAGCACGACGTCGAGCGCCTGCTGGGCGACGCCGGCATCGTCCGGAACCGGGCGAAGATCCGCGCGACGATCACGAACGCTGCGGCGACGGTGGCGCTCCGCGCGGACGGTGGTCTGGCCGACCTCGTGTGGTCGTTCCGGCCCGACGCCACACCCGCACCCCGCACGGCCGCCGAGGTGCCGACCACGAGCGACGCGTCGACGGCGCTCTCGAAGGCACTCCGCGCGCGGGGGTTCGCCTTCGTGGGGCCGACGACGATGCACGCGCTCATGGAGGCGCTGGGGATCGTCGACACGCACCTCGTCGGCAGTCACCGGCGGGGCACGTCCGGCGTCTGGCACTGACGCGGCCCGGATGCCCGGAGGCGGTCGGGGTGCCCGGAGCCGGTCCGGGTGCCTCGCGCGATCAGGTCAGCGGCAGCTGCATCTGCGTCGAGGTGACGCGGTACCCGAGCTGCTCGTACAGGTCCTGCGCGCCGGTGTTGTAGCCGAACACGTTGAGCCCGATGCTCGTCGCGCCGTGCTCGCGGGCGACCTGCTGTCCGGCCTCGAGCGCACGTCGGGCGTGTCCGTTCCGGCGGTGGGCGGCGTCGATCTCGACGTCGAACACCCACCACTCCGTGGCGGCCTCCGCCGAGAACGGGCCGATCCACAGGTACCCGACGACCGCGTCGTCGTCGTCGAGCACGTCCCAGACGAAGTGGTCCGGCAGGGGAGCGCCACCCGGGAACCAGCGGTCGCGGGACCCCTGCGCGTTGGCCTCGGCCCGCGTGCGGCTCTCGCCGGACCGCATCCGCGAGGCGACGTGCTCGGTCATCGTCCGGTCGAGCCAGGCGGGGACCCGCTCCGCCGGCATCGGGACGAGCCGAGTGCCGGTCACCGGTTGCCCTTTGAGCCGCGCTTCGGCTTGCCGTTGCCGAGTCGCTGCGTGCCGGGACGGCCGGAGCCGCGGGGCTTGCGCGCGCCCTTGCCGCCGGCCTTGCCACCGGAGGCCTGCTTCGCGGTCGCCTTGCCACCGGCGCCGGTCGCGCGGCGGGCACCGCTGCCGGAACCGGCCCGCTGCCCGCGTGCACCGTCGTCGTCGGCGCGGGACGGGCCTCCCGGCCGGTCCTGGGCTGCCCGCGAGCTGTTCGCGGTCCGCCCGCGCACCACGCCGATGAACTCCTCCGTCGTGTCGGAGGCGTCGGTGTCCCGCCAGACCAGCGCGACCCGTGTGCCGGCCGAGCCCTCCAGCGGGCGGGCGACCAGGTCCTTGCGGCTCGCGGCGCGGAAGAGCGACTGGGGGAGCACCACGACGCCGACGTTCGCCTCGACCAGGTCGAGTGCGGCGGGGACGTCCGCGGGGACGGGGCCGGCGTCGACGACGTGCACCGTTGCCAGGTCGGCCTCGGTGACCGTGTCGGCGTCGGCGAGGGGGGAGTCCTTCGGCATCGCGACGACCGCGGTCTCGGTCCAGAGCGGGATGCTGTTGAGGTGCGCGCCGACGGGCATCCGCGCGAAGGCCATGTCGGCCTCCCCGGTCAGGGCCTCGTCGACCTCGTCGGGACCGATCGGGAGCAGGCCGAGGGTGGTGTCCGGGAAGCGGTCCCGCCAGACCCGGACCCACTTCGCGGGGGAGACCCCCGGGACGAAGGCGATGGTGAGGGCCGCGGTCATGCAACCGAGTGTAGGGGCCGTACCCTGGTACCCATGGCGCAGGAACAGACGATGAAGGCCGAGACGGCTGCGAAGAAGCTCGGCATCCTGCTGGCGGCCGCTCCGGAGTCGTTCCGCGAGGGCCCCGTCACGCGGACGGCCTTCGACGAGCTCCGCACCGAGCCGCCGGCATGGCTCGAGGAGCTCCGCCGCGAGGGACCGCACCCCCGTCCCGTCGTCGCGCAGAAGCTCGGCATCTCCATCTCGGGCCTCACCCGCGCCGGGGTCGACGAGCCGCTGACGACCGCGGAGATCAAGGCGCTGCTGCAGGAGATGCCCGAGTGGCTCGTCCGCGAGCGCGCCACCCAGGCCGAGGTGCACAGCGAGAACGCCCGCGTGAAGCAGCAGCGAGCCGACAAGGCCGCCGCTCGCGCCCAGGACTGACCGAGCGGGACCACCGTGCACGAGACCGTCGCCGACGCGATGCTCGTCGTGCCGCAGTTCGCCTCGGTGTGCTGCATCGTCGGTGACCGCTACCGTCCCCGTCCCGGCGTCATCGTCCCCGCCACGGTGATGCTCGTGGCGATGCTCATGCCCGTCGTGGACGCCGGGGCGTCCTGGACCCTGCTGGCCGCCGCGGTGCTCCTCCTGCTGGCTCCGCTGCCGGTCGTGCGTCGCCGACGCGCGGACGGGCGCCGTGCCGAGCCGATGGACGTCCACCGGGCGCTGTCGTCGGTCGTGATGGCGGGCATGCTCCTGATGGGGCACGCCACCGGGCTGACCGACGGTCACGCCGGGCACGGGATCGCGCTCTCGGCGGTGCTCGGGGCCGGGGTGGTCGGGTACTGCGCGTTCAGCGGGTGGCTGCTGCGCCACGAGTGGGGACGCGAGGACCGTCGCGCCGTCCGGAGCGGCGAGGTGTTCGCCATGACCGTCGCGGTGATCGGCATGACGCTGGCGATGTAGCGGGAGCGGCGTCCCGCGCAGCCACGTCCCGCGGTACCGTCGGGACGTGTCCGATCGTCCCGTCCGCCGCCCTGATACCGTGCCACGCCCCGCCGCGCCGCGCCTCGACGAGGTCGACGAGCGCATCCTCTGGACGCTCGCGGCCGACGCCCGCATGCCGAACAACCGCCTGGCGGCGGCCGTCGGGGTCGCGCCCTCCACGTGCCTGACGCGGGTCCGGGCGCTCGAGGACGCCGGGCTCATCCGCGGGTACCGGGCGGACGTCGACGTAGCGAAGCTCGGCTTCGCGATCGAGGCCATGGTGTCCGTGCGGGTGCACGCGGCCGCGCGACACGAGCTGCGTGACTTCGCGAAGCGCCTGCTGCGGGTCCCCGTGGTGCAGGACGTGTCGTTCCTGGCGGGCGACAAGGACTTCCTCGTGCACATCGCGTGCACGTCGACCGAGCAGCTGCGGGACTTCGTCGCCGACGAGCTGAGCGGCGACCCGGCCGTCGCGACGACGCAGACGAACATCGTCTTCGAACGGCTCGTCGCCGACCGCGCGCACCAAGGACGGTCGTTCGACGAGCTCCGGCGCTGGCGGGCCTGAGCGCCGCCCGCGCACGTCCGGTCGTCTAGCGCGTGCGGGTCATCGGCACGTGCGGGATGGCGTCCTCGAGGAAGTCGTCGCCGGACCGGACGAAGCCGAACCGGGCGTACCACTGCTCGAGGTGCGCCTGCGCGTTGATCGCGATCGACCCGGAGCGCGACTCGGCGATCGCGGCCTCCATGAGCTGCGCGCCGAGGCCCTGCGACCGGGCGTGCCGTGCGGTGGCGACGCGACCGATGCGCTCGGTGCCGTCCTCCTCGCGCAGGAGTCGCAGGGTGGCGTCGACCGAGCCCTGACCGGCCCAGAACTGCAGCGTGCCCGGCTCGAGGTCGCGGCCGTCGATGTCCGCGTACGCGCACTCCTGCTCGACGACGAAGACGTCCTGCCGCAGGCGGAGGATCTCGTGCAGCGTCACGATGTCGAGGTTGCGTGTCGGGGCGTTGAAGATCGAGACCACGTCCGGCCTTTCCTGAGAGTTCCTCCCGAGACCGGGTGCGGTCCGGTGGGGTTCGGCGTACAGTGCCGGTCAACCACTCTACGTGCGCAGCCGAGATCAGGAGGTGAGCGCATGGACCAGCCGTTGCGCGACCCCTGGCGCGCGCTGCTCCGGACCGCCGTCGTCGGCGTCGGGGTCGCCGCTGCGCTCGTGCTGCTGTCGCTGCTCTTCGGTGCCCGTCCCGCGTCCGCCGCGGAGGGCCCGGCCCAGCACCGCGGGCTCGTGGGCGGGCTCGTGCAGGACGTCGGCGGCACCGTGCAGGGCGCGGCCGACGGCGTCGGGACGACCCTCGGGTCGGCCGTGGCACCGGTCCGCGGGGTCGTCGCACCACCGGCACCCGCTCCAGCTCCGGCACCGGCTGCCTCGGCACCGGCCGCACCGCCGGTCGCGGTCCACGCTCCGAGCGCACCAGCACCCGCACCAGCCGCAGCACCGGCTCCGTCGCACACCGTCCCGGTCCGTCCGGCCCCCGTGCACGCCACGCCGACCGTCCCCGCGCCGGCACCCGCCGTCGACCACGCGCCGACCGCGACGCAGCCGGCCGTCCCCGCGACGGGGACCGGCGCGACGGGCGGGGGCAGTGCCTCCCGGCCGCTCACCGACGCCGTCACCGGCGTGGTCCGTCCCGTCACCGACGCCGTCCGCGGGATCACCGACGAACGGCCCGTCAGCGGCGTCGTCGCGACCGTCGACGAGGTCGTCGGCGCCCTGCCGGTGACCGGCGACCTGCTCGGCGACGACACGGTCGGTACCGTCACCGCCCCGGTGACGGACCTCGTCGACGACGTGGTCGGCGGTGTCGGCGGCACCGTCGGCGACCTCCCCGGCACGGTCGAGCAGGTGCTCCCGCCCGTCGAGGCGGTCCTGCCCGTCCCGGTCGGGCCGGTCCTGCCCGGGACGCTGCCGCCGGTCCTGCCCGGATCGCCCTCGCCCGTCCTGCCGGGAGGCGCGACCGGCGTCCCCGACGTCGCCCCGACCCCGGTGGGCGGCCAGGTGACACCGCCCGTGGCAGCTCCTGCCGGACCGACCGGTCCGGCAGCCGGCGACGTCGCGCTGCCGCGCGCCGCCTCCTCCGAGGCGCACCCGGCAGCCTCGCAGGAACGAGCGACCGCCGAGCGGACGGGCGGCGTGGCGACCGTCGTCGCGGCACCGGCCGCGAGCCCCGTCACCGGCTCCGCGGCGACCTTCGGCGGGCGTGCCCTGCTCGTGCCGGCGGACGGTGACGGCCACCACGGCCTCCCGGTCGGCCCCGGAGCCTCCGGCACCGCCGGCGGGTCGTACTCCGGCTCGGCGGGCGCTGCGCCCGTCGGCGTCGACGGCACCGCCGTGGTCCGGTTCTCCCTCGCCGCGGGGTCGCGCGGCGCCCTCGCCGACGACGTGGTCCCCGCGTCGGTCGTCGGCGACCACGACGTCGCTCCTGACTGAGGTCGGTGCGCCTGTCCGTCACGGCAGGCACGCACCACCCGACCGCCATCGCGGTCGGACCAGATCTCGATCAGTGAGGAACGACCATGAACAAGTACGTCTCGAGAGGGCTGTGGTTCACCCTCTTCGTCGGAGGCCTGACACTCGGAGGGGCAGCGGCCGCGAACGCCGCGACCACCTCCGGTGCGGACGGCATCCTGTCCGGCACCCAGGTGGCTCCGGCCGTCAGCGTGCCGGTGTCCGTCACCGGGAACGCCCTGGGGGTCCTCGGAGACGCCGTGTCCGGGACCGCTGCTCCGGCGGCTGCCCCCGCTCCTGCCCCGGCTCCGGCCGCGTCCGCCGCACCGGTGACGTCCGGTGCGGGCGGCGTCGCCTCGGGGACGCAGGTCGCGCCCGTCGTGACCGCTCCCGTCCAGGCGACGGGCAACGCGGTCGCCGTGGCCGGCGACGCCGCGGCGACGGCTCCGGCCGCTGCTCCTGCTGCTCCGGCTGCAGCTCCTGCTCCTGCTCCTGCGACGTCCGGCACGGACGCCGTCGCCTCCGGGACGCAGGTGGTCGGTGCCGTGACCGCTCCGGTGACGGCGACGGGCAACGCGGTCGCCGTCGCAGGTGACGCCGGCGCCACGTCGACGCCGCCCGCGACCGACGCCGGTGCGGGGTCCTCGGCCTCGTCGACCGGTGGGACGACGTCGGGTTCGGACGGTGTGGCCTCGGGGACGCAGGTCTCGCCGGTGGTCTCGGTTCCGGTGACGATCGGTGGCAACGGCATCGGGCTGCTCGGTGACGGCACGGCGACCGGCACGGCGCCGACGTCCGGTGCGGGGTCCTCGGCCCCGTCTGCGGGTGGTACGACGTCGGGTTCAGACGGTGTGGGCTCCGGCACGCAGGTGACCCCGGTCGTCAGCGTCCCGATCTCGGTCGGCGGCAACGGCATCGGCGTCGTCGGTGACGGCACGGCGACGGGTACGGCACCGACGGCCGGTGCGGGGTCTCCGGCCCCGTCGGCCGGTGGTACGACGTCGGGTTCGGACGGTGTGGGCTCCGGCACGCAGCTGACCCCGGTCGTCAGCGTCCCGATCTCGGTCGGCGGCAACGGCATCGGCGTCGTCGGTGACGGCACGGCGACGGGTACGGCACCGACGGCCGGTGCGGGGTTCATATTGTGACAGAGAGATCGGCGCCGTGGCAGTTATGGAAGTGCCTGCTATGTCGGTACAGACTAATCTAAGATGCGATATACAATGAGTTCAACGATGC
>NZ_CAJCKG010000073.1:0-10641 GCF_903970945.1 Curtobacterium sp. ME26 | reverse complement strand
CCACCTCCTGTTAGCTAGACACCCGCCGCTGTTGTCATCTGCAGCGCACGCCCCCACTGCCATACTACCCCGGCTCCGTCCCCTCTTCCCCGCCCGCGCGCGCTCCGCGCCAGCCCGCCCCAGCGCCCAGCGCCCAGCGCCCAGCGCTACCGCCGCGCCCTCGGGTGCGCCGTCTGGTACACGTCCCGCAGCATGTCCGCCGTGACGAGGGTGTAGATCTGCGTCGTCGCGACGCTCGCGTGCCCGAGCAGCTCCTGCACGACACGGACGTCCGCCCCACCCTCGAGCAGGTGCGTCGCGAACGAGTGCCGGAACGTGTGCGGCGACACGTGCGCGGCGAGTCCGGCACGCTCGGCCGCCGCCTGGATCACGAGCCAGGCGCTCTGCCGCGACAGTCTCGCTCCCCGGGCGCCGAGGAACAGCGCCGGCGTCGAGGTCCCGCGCGCGGCGAACACCGGTCGCGCCCGCACCAGGTAGGCGTCGATCGCGGCCCGCGCGAAGCTGCCGAGCGGCACGACGCGCTGCTTGTTCCCCTTGCCCGTGACCCGGACCACGGCGAGCCCGTCACCGCCGCCGTCCTCGTCCTCGTCCTCGTCCTCGTCCTCGTCCTGGGGATCGGACAGCGTCGTGACGTCGTCGACCGACAGCCCCACCGCCTCCGAGATGCGCGCACCCGTGGCGTACAGCAGCTCGAGGAGCGCCCGGTCCCGCAGCTGCACGGGGTCGTCGTCAGCCGTCTCCGCGGCACTGAGCAGCCTCTCCATGTCGTGCACCGAGATGGCCTTCGGCAGCCGCGACGGCGCCTTCGGCGGGCGGACGGCGGTGCCCGGGTCCAGGGGCAGCCACCCCTCGGCGGCGGCGAACGCGGTGAAGGTCCGCACCGAGCTGAGCATCCGGGCGACCGACCGCGGAGCGAGGGGCTGCTCCGGACGGGTGGTCAGGTGTGCGACGAACCCGGCGACGTCCGCGCGGGCGAGGCGCCCGACGTCGGCGACCGCGGCCGCTCCCCCAGCGCGGTCCGCGCCCTCGGACCCGACCGTCGGCGCCGAGGCGAGCCACTCCGCGAAGACCGCGAGGTCCCGTCGGTACGCCGCGACGGTGTGCTGCGAGAGTCCCCGCTCGACCGCGACGTGCCGCAGGTAGGTGTCGACGGCACGACCGAGCGGGATCACCCCACAACGCTATCCGCGCCGACGCCCGGGCACGCCACTCAGTGCAGTGACTCGTCCGGCTCCCCGAACCGGCACCCCGTGAAGGACACGGTGAGCCCGGACCGTGTCGGCGCCGCGCAGAACAGCCCGGCGGCGACCACCGCGTCGGGGTCGAGGTGCGCGACCCGGACGAGCCGGGGTTCCTCGCCCTCGGCCCACGCCCGGATCGTCACGGCGTCGCCCGAGCGGCTCGCCCGCACCGTCACGGTGCGGCCCGTCCACGCCGGCACCGGTCCGACCGACCAGTCCGACGTCCCGTGCGTGACCACGGCGCCGACCTGCGGCACACCGTCGGACCGTTCGACGCCGGCCTTGATCCACTCCCGCTCGTCGACGCGCAGGAAGAGCCCGGCCTGGTCGAACTGCTCCGTGAAGTCGAGGACGAAGGACACCTCGACGGAGAACGCGCCGTCGGTCGGGCGGAGCAGCGCGTGCTCGGAGTCGTGCACGAACCCGTACGAGGTGGTCCGCCAGGCGTCGCTGCCCTCGATCGCGGTGACGCGCAGGACGTCGCCGTCGAGCTCGGCCGCCGCCGGCTCGTGCGTCCACCGACCGTCCGTCAGCAGCGCGTCGAGCCCGGAGGCACTCACCGGCCGGCGCGCCGTTCGATCGCCTCGACCGCGAGCGTCGCCGCGACCAGGGCGGAGTTGTGCAGCCGTCCGTCGAGGATCGCGTCCACCAGTTCCTCGCGCGGCACCCAGCGGGTCACGATGTCGGCCTCCTCGGCCTCACGCTCGAAGGCGCTCTCCGTCGCCCGGACCCCGCGTGCACGGAAGATCTCGATGAACTCGTCGCTGCCACCGGACGACGTGTTGTACGTCAGGAGCGGCTCCCAGTGGTCCGCCGCCAGGTCTGCCTCCTCGCCGAGCTCGCGCTGTGCTGCGGTGAGGTGGTCCTCGCCCTCCTGGTCGAGCAGCCCGGCCGGCAGCTCCCAGTCGCGGAGGCCCACCGGGTGTCGGTACTGCTGGATGACGAGGACACGGCCCTCGTCGTCCTCGGCGTAGACCGCGACGGCTCCGGTGTGGTCGACGTACTCGCGCACCATGTCGTGCCCCTTGTAGTCGACGTGGTCGCGGCGGATGTCCCACACCACGCCCTCGTACACGACGGTGGACTCGGTGACCTCGTACGAGGCCGGTTCGTCGGCGATGGGGGCGTCAGCGTCAGTCACGTCCCCATCCAAGCACGCGTCGCCCACGACGCACCCGCAACGGACGGGAGGCGCGGTGCCAGCCGGCACCGCGCCTCCCGTCGAACAAGCAGTCGCGTTACGCGACGACCTCCGCCGACTCCTCGGCCGGGTCGAAGAGGCTGGACGCCTCGTGCCGCGCGATCGCCGCGTCGACGAGCCCCGCGAACAGCGGGTGCGCGTCCGTCGGCCGCGAGCGCAGCTCGGGGTGCGCCTGCGTGGCGATGTAGAACGGGTGCACGTCGCGCGGCAGCTCCACGTACTCGACGAGGGTGCCGTCGGGCGAGGTGCCCGAGAAGACGAGCCCGGCGTCCGCGATCTGCTGCCGGTAGGTGTTGTTCACCTCGTAGCGGTGACGGTGACGCTCCGACGCCTCGGACGCGCCGTACAGCTCGGCCGCGAGGGACCCGTCGGAGAAGTGCGCCGGGTACAGGCCGAGGCGCATCGTGCCGCCCAGGTCGCCACCGGCGATGATGTCCACCTGCTCCGCCATGGTCGCGATGACCGGCGTCGAGGTCTCCGGGTCGAACTCGGTGCTCGACGCGTCGGTCAGGCCGGCCTCGTGGCGGGCGTACTCGATGACCATGCACTGCAGGCCGAGGCACAGGCCGAGCGTCGGGATGCCCTGCTCACGCGCGAACTTGAGCGCGCCGAGCTTGCCCTCGATGCCGCGCACGCCGAACCCGCCGGGTACGCAGATGCCGTCGACGTCGCCGAGCTGCTTCGCGGCGCCCTCGGGCGTGGTGCAGTCGTCGGACACGACCCACTTCAGCGTGACCTTGGCGCTGTGGGCGAAGCCGCCGGCGCGCAGGGCCTCGGTGACCGACAGGTACGCGTCGGGCAGGTCGATGTACTTGCCGACGAGGGCGATCGTGACGGCCTTCTTCGGCTCGTGCACGGCGTCCAGCACCGGGTTCCACGCCGACCAATCGACGTCGTGGGCGTCGAGCTTCAGGGCGTCGATGATGACCTGGTCGAGGCCCTGGTCGTGCAGCAGCGTCGGGAGGTCGTAGATCGACGGCACGTCCACGGCGTTCACCACGGCGTCCTCGTCGACGTCGCACATCAGGGCGATCTTGCGCTTGTTCGAGTCCGACACCGGGCGGTCCGACCGGAGCACCAGGGCGTCCGGCTGGATGCCGATCGAGCGGAGCGCGGCGACGCTGTGCTGCGTCGGCTTCGTCTTCTGCTCCCCCGAGGCGCTCATGAACGGCACGAGCGACACGTGCACGAAGAACACGTTGTTGCGGCCGAGCTCGTGGCGCACCTGCCGCGCCGACTCGATGAACGGCTGGGACTCGATGTCGCCGACCGTGCCGCCGACCTCGGTGATGATGACGTCGGGCTGCGGGTCGTTCTCGGCCTGCTCGCGCATCCGACGCTTGATCTCGTCGGTGATGTGCGGGATGACCTGCACCGTGTCGCCGAGGTACTCGCCGCGACGCTCCTTGGCGATGACGCTCGAGTAGACCTGGCCGGTGGTCACGTTGGCGGCCTGCGACAGGTTGATGTCGAGGAAGCGCTCGTAGTGGCCGATGTCGAGGTCCGTCTCGGCACCGTCGTCGGTCACGAAGACCTCGCCGTGCTGGAACGGGTTCATGGTGCCCGGGTCCACGTTGAGGTACGGGTCGAGCTTCTGCATGACGACCTTGAGGCCGCGCGCCGTGAGCAGGTTGCCGAGGCTCGCAGCCGTCAGGCCCTTGCCGAGGGACGAGACGACCCCGCCGGTCACGAAGATCTGCTTCGTGACCTTCGGGGTCGAGGTCGAAGAATTGGTTCCGCCGCTGAGAGTGTCCGCCACGGGATTCCATCGTACGTCAGAACGGCCGGGAGGCGCGACCCGCGTTCGCCGCGGGCGTTGCGTCCGGCACCGACGTCGGACTGCAGGCGCGTGGCGGGCCCGCCACGCGCCTCCCGTCCGGTCCGGTCCGGTCCGGTCGGTGGACGCTCGATGTCTACGCGCGCTGGCCGGCGACGTCGAGGAGCTCGCGCGCGTGCTCGATGCCGCTCGCGCTGTCGCCGAGGCCGGACAGGAGCCGTGCCATCTCCTGCAGGCGGTCCTCGCCCTCGAGCCGACGCACGCTCGACGAGGTGACCGCGCCGCTGGCGTCCTTGACGACGTTGAGGTGGTTGTTCGCGAAGGCCGCGACCTGCGCGAGGTGCGTGACGACGATGACCTGCGTCCGCTCCGCGAGCTTGGCGAGCCGCCGCCCGATCTCGATGGCAGCCGCACCGCCGACGCCCGCGTCCACCTCGTCGAAGACGAAGGTGGGGACGGTCGTGCTGCCGGCCATCACGACCTCGATCGCGAGCATCACCCGGCTCAGCTCGCCACCGGAGGCGCCCTTGCCGATCGGCCGGGGGTCCGTGCCCGAGTGCGGCTGCAGCAGGATCGCCACCTGGTCGCGGCCGTGCCGGCGGTACTCGCCGGCGTCGGTGACCTCGACGACGAGGGTCGCCCCGGCCATCGCGAGGGTCCGCAGCTCGGCGGTGACCCGCTTCGCCAGGTCCGTCGCTGCCTTCGTCCGAGCGGTCGTGAGGGCAGAAGCGGCCTGTTCGAGCGCCTGTTCGTCCTGCTCGACTGCCTGCTGCAGGCCGGCGATGCGGTCGTCGTCACCGTCGAGCTCGAGCAGCCGGTCGCTCGCGCGCTGCCCGTACACGATGACGTCGTCGACGGTGTCGCCGTACTTGCGGGTGAGGTTCGCCAGCAGCGCGCGACGCTCGTTGATGAGCTCAAGGTCGTGTCCCGCGTCGGGCTCGAGCGAGCCGAGGTAGCTCGACAGGCTCGCCGAGGCCTCCGACGCCTGGATGCCGAGTTCGGTGAGCTGCTCGAGGACGGGCTGCAGCGCGGCGTCCGAGCCGGCGACGCGTTCGACCGCGCGGCGGGCGGACTCGACGAGCCCGATCACGTCCGGGCTGTCGTCGAGCGACTCGCTCGACAGCGCCTCGTGCGCCAGCCCCGCGGACAGCCGGAGCTCCTCGAGGTTGCCGAGCCGTTCCGCACGCTCCGCGAGCTCGAGGTCCTCACCCGGCTGCGGGTCGGCCGCCTCGATCTCGTCCGATGCCGCGCGGATGCGCTCGGCCTCGGCCACGCGGTCGTCGCGGTCGCGCACGAGCGTCTCGAGCTCGCCGGTGTGCTCCTGCCACGTGTCGTACGCGGCGACGTACCGCGCGAGTGCCTTCGCGAGCGCCGCACCACCGAAGCCGTCGAGCGCCGCACGCTGCGCCGACGCCGAGGTCAGGCGGATCTGGTCGGACTGCCCGTGCACCGTGACGAGCTGGTCGGCGAGTTCGCCGAGCACCGCGACGGGCGCGCTGCGGCCGCCGACGGTCGCCCGGCTGCGACCCTCGGCCGAGACCGTGCGCGTGAGGATGAGCTCGCCGTCCTCCACCGTGCCGCCGGCGTCCTCGACGCGTTCCGCGACGGCGTCGTGCTCGGGGACGTGCCAGCGGCCCTCGACCACGGCGCTCGGCGCACCGCGGCGCACGGAACCGGCGTCCGCGCGCGCGCCGAGCAGCAGTCCGAGCGCGGTGACGATCATCGTCTTGCCCGCACCGGTCTCCCCCGTGACGACGGTGAACCCCGGCCCGAGCTCGAGCGTGGTCTCGCCGATGACGCCGAGGTCGGAGATGACGATCTCCTCGATCATGCGTCGTCCTCGACGGCGGGTCCGCGCCACCCCGCGACCGGCAGCTGGAACTTGGCGACGAGACGGTCGGCGAACGGGGCGTCCTTCAGCCGCGCGACCCGCACGGGGTCCGACGACCGACGGACCTCGACCCGGGCGCCGGGCGGCAGGTCGTGCGTCCGGCGGCCGTCGCACCACAGCACGCCGACGCCGCTCGTGCGGCGGAGGACCTCGACCGCGAGGGTGCAGTCCGGTCCGACGACGATCGGACGGGCGAACAGGGCGTGGGCGCTCAGCGGCACCATGAGCAGGGCGTCGACGTCGGGCCACACGATGGGTCCGCCGCCGGAGAACGAGTACGCGGTCGACCCCGTGGGCGTGGCGATCACGACACCGTCGCAGCCGAACGAGGACAGCGGCCTGCCGTCGACCTCGGTGACGACCTCGAGCATGCGCTCCCGCGACGCCTTCTCGATGGTGGCCTCGTTGAGCGCCCACGACGTGTAGACGACCTGGTGCCCGACGACCACGTCGACCTGCAGGGTGACGCGCTCCTCGACCTTGTAGTCACCGCTCAGGGCACGTTCCACGGTCGCACGCAGGCCGTCGCGCTCGCTCTCGGCGAGGAAGCCCACGTGCCCGAGGTTCACGCCCACGATCGGTGCGCCCGTCCCGCGGACGAGCTCGGCCGCACGGAGGATCGTGCCGTCGCCGCCGAGGACGATGACGATCTCGAGCTGGTCCGCCTGCACGTCCACGCCGAGGATGTCGACCTGCCCGACCGAGGCCTCGGCCCGGCGGACGTCCGCGTACTCGTCGAACGGCATGACCGGGGTGAGGCCGGCTGCGTGCAGGAGGTCGCAGACCTCGACCGCAGCGTCGATCGAGTCCTGTCGGCCGGTGTGGGACACGAGCAGGATGTGCCGGTCGTCGCTCATGCGAGTCCTTCGGTGAGTTCGGTGGCCCGACCGATCCAGACCGTCGGGTTCCCCCATCCTGCCGGATCACCCCCGACACGACGCTGGAAGTGGGCGAGGTACTCGTGGTTGCCGTGCGTCCCCACGATCGGCGACGACGCCAGCCCGACCGTGCCGAGCCCGGCGTCCCACGCGGACCACAGCACGTTCATGAGCGCGTCGTTCCGGAGCGCGGCGTCGCGGACGATGCCCTCGCGCACGCCGCCCCGACCGACCTCGAACTGCGGCTTGACGAGCAGCACGAACTCGTCGGCGGGCACGGCCTCGGCGAGGACCGGCAGCACCAGGCGCAGCGAGATGAACGACAGGTCGCCGACGACCAGGCTCGTGCGCGGTGCCGCGGCGTCGAGTGCCGCGTAGGCGTCCGGGGTGAGGTCGCGGGCGTTGCACCCCTCGACCACGCGCACGCGGTCGTCCAGGGCGAGCACCGGGTCGAGCTGCCCGTGCCCGACGTCGAGCGCGATCACCCGTTCGGCGCCGTGGTGCAGGAGGACCTGGGTGAACCCGCCCGTGCTCGCGCCCACGTCGAGCACGACCCGACCGCCCGGTTCGACGCCGAACACCTCGAGGGCGCTGACGAGCTTGCGCGCCGCCCGCGAGACCCACTCGTCCTCCGTGTCGACGACGAGCTCGGCGTCCGGGGCGACCGCGGTCGACGGCTTCACGACCGCGGTGCCGGACACGGTCACCCGGCCGGCCTGGACGAGCTTGGCGGCCGCGGTGCGGGACCGGACGAGTCCGCGGGCCGCCAAGAGGGCGTCGAGGCGCACCGGTGCACCCGCGCCGTCCGGGAGGCCGGCTTCAGGCACGGGGTCCGCCGTCGCGACGACCGCTGCCCCACACCTGACCGGCGCCGGCAGCGCGGCCCGAGGTGTGCCCGGTGGTGGGCTCTGTGGTGCGCTGGGTGGTGCGCTCTGCCGGCGGCGCCTGGCCGCTCTCGAGGCGGGTGCGCAGCTCGTCGTGCAGCGCGGCGAAGGCGTCGGCGCGTTCGGGCAGCGGCAGGTCCTCCGCAGCGGCGGTGCGAGCGGCGAAGTCGTCCGGGCCGGGCTGCTCCTGGTCCTGGTCCTGGTCCTGCACCCGCTCTGCCGGCGCCTGGTCCTGGTCCTGGCCCTGCGCCTGCTCCGTCTGCTCCTCTGGCACGTCGGTCAGGCTACTCGCCGCCGTACAGCGTCGGGTCGACGTCGAGCCCGTAGATCGCCAGGCCCGACTCCCAGATCAGCGCGGCACCGGCGCGGAGCCGGTCGATCGGTTCGCCGCGGTCCAGCACGCGGACGACGTGTCCGTGCATCGCGACGGTGGCGTCGCCGACGGAGACGTACCGGGTGCCGTCCGGGTCCTGCCGTCGGACCGTCACCGGGTAGGGCGCCGAGAGCCCGCGCAGGTCCTGCAGCAGGTACGTCGGACGCGACCGCTGGTCTGCGGCGAGCACCTGCTTCGCCTGGTCGATCCCGGTGAGCACGAGCACGCTCGGGATGCCGGCGTCGTTGGCGCCCTTGATGTCGGTGTCGAGCCGGTCGCCGATGAACAGCGGGTGCTCCCCACCGAAGCGGGCGATCGCCGCGTCGAAGATCGGTCGCTCGGGCTTGCCCGCCACCACCGGCATCCTGCCGACCGCCTGGTGCACGGCGGACACGAGCGTGCCGTTCCCCGGCGCGATGCCGCGCTCGACCGGGATCGACCAGTCCATGTTCGTCGCCACCCACGGCACGTCGGGGTCGGCGAGGGCGAACGACGCCTCGGCGAGGTGGGTCCACCCGAGGTCCGGCGAGAACCCCTGGATGACCGCCGCCGGTGCGTCCTCGGCGCTCGTCGTCACCGTGAAGCCGGCCTCCTCGACGATGCTCGTGAGCCCGAGTCCGCCGGTGACCAGGACGGTCGAGCCGGCCGGCACCAGGGTCTCGAGCAGCCGGACGCCCGCCTGCGACGAGGTGACGACGTCGTCCGCGGACACCTCGAGCCCGTAGCGCTCGAGGTGCTCCGCCACGTCGGCCGGACGACGCGACGCGTTGTTGGTGATGTAGCCGACCCGAGCGTGCAGGGACGCGCGCGTGAGCGCCTCCACGGCGTGCGGGATGGCGTTCCGGCCGCGGTAGACGACGCCGTCGAGGTCGGTGAGGACGACGTCCACACCGTCCGTCGGCGGCCTCGGCGTGTCAGCCGGCTGCGGAGCCGTCGACGTCGCGGGGGTTGTCGTCGTCGATCTCGCCGAGGTCGTCGTCGGGGTCGTCGCCGCCGAGCTGGTCGGTGTCGTCGAGTCCGTCGGCTCCGTGCTCGGGAGCGCCGAGCTCGTCCGCGCCGGGCTCGCCGGGCTCGTCGGTGCCGCGCTCGTCGTGTCCTTCGACTTCTTCCTCGACCACATCAACAGTCTCCCATGCGTTCTCGTCGGCGACCTCGGCGAGTGCTGCGGCCGCACGGTCGACCCGTGCCCACCACTCGTCGGCCTCGTCCTGGCGGCCGAGCTCCTCGAGCGTGGCCGCGTAAGCACTGTAGAGCGCCGGGGACCAGCTGTAGGCCGTGGTGGGGTCGAGCTGTGGGATCTCGAGTTCCCCCAGCGCCGCCGTGGGGTTGCCCAGGTCGAGTCGGGCGCCCGACATCGCGATCGCGAGCTCCACCTGCACCGCGGTGTCCAGCGCGGCACGGTCGATCGACCGCCCGAGCTCGAGCGCACGCTCCGGACGGCCCAGGCCGCGCTCGCAGTCCACCATCATCGGCAGCTGGTCGTTCTTGCCGGCGATGCGCCGGTACGTCCGCAGCTCCCGCAGCGCCGTCGCGAAGTCACCCGTACGGTAGGCCGTGATCGCGGCGGTCTCCCGCACGACGGCGACGCGACCGGCACGACGAGCGGCGCTCAGGGCGTGCTGGTTCGCCGTCTCCGGGTCGTCGTCGACGAGCAGCGCGGCCATGACGAGGTGCTTCGCGACCCAGTCCGCGTTGTCCTTGCTGAGCGTCTTGAGCTCGGCACGGGCGGCCGGGTCGAGGTCGCGCGCCGAGACGCTCTCGTCGATCTCGGGGTCCTCGTGCCGAGGGCGGATCGACTTGGTGCCGTACGGGTCGCGGTCCTCCCAGTCGTCGCGTGCCGACTCACCGAAGCGAGCGCCGGCGTGCCGGGAGCCGTCACCGAAGCGGGGCCGCGCGCCGTGGTCGTCGTCGCGACGGGGCCGGTCGTCGCCGCGGAAGGGACGACGTTCACCTTCACGCTGCGGACGACGGTCGTCACCACCGGAACGGTAGGGGCGGTCCCCGTCACGCGGGGGACGACGGTCATCGCCACCGCCGCGGAAGGGACGACGCTCCCCGTCACGCTGCGGACGACGGTCGTCACCACCAGAGCGGTACGGACGGTCGCCGTCACGGGGCGGACGACGGTCGTCACCACCGCTGCGGAAGGGACGACGCTCGCCGTCACGCGGGGGACGACGGTCATCGCCACCGCTGCGGAAGGGACGACGGTCATCGCCACCGCTGCGGAAGGGACGACGCTCCCCGTCACGCTGCGGACGACGGTCGTCACCACCGGAACGGTACGGACGGTCGCCGTCACGCGGCGGACGACGGTCATCGCCACCGGAACGGTACGGACGGTCGCCGTCACGCGGCGGACGACGGTCATCGCCACCGGAACGGTACGGACGGTC
>NZ_CAJCKG010000072.1:0-11368 GCF_903970945.1 Curtobacterium sp. ME26 | reverse complement strand
GCCGACGTCGGCGCTCCCGCTCAGTCGCGCAGGTCCAGCCACGTGACCTGCTCCGGGCTGAGCTCCACCGACAGGCCGGTCATCGACGACCGGGCCTCGGCGATGGTGCGCGGGCCGAACAGCGGGAAGGTCGGGAACGGCTGGTGCAGCACGTACGCCAGGGCGATCGCCGTCGCCGGGACGCCGTACCGCTCCCCGAGCTCGCGGGCCCGGCGGAGGCGCTCGAAGTTCGCGTCCGAGTAGTAGCAGCGGACGAGCTCGGCGTCGCTGGTGTCCCCGGGGGCGGCGCGTCCGGTGAAGAAGCCGCGCGCCTGCGACGACCACGGCAGCAGCGGGACCTGGCGCTCCTCGAGCCACCGCTTCGACGCGGGGTCGGTCGCGTGCTCGCAGCCGTCCCACGGCACGTCGTACGCCTCGGCGAGCCCGAAGTGGTTGCTGAGGACCTCGAAGCCGTGCTTGCCGTTCGCCGCCGCGTACGCGTTCGCCTCGTCGAAGCGGGCCGGTGTCCAGTTCGATCCGCCGAACACCCGGATGCGCCCGGCACGGCGGTGCTCGTCGAGCACGTCGACGAACTCCCCGACCGGCACGTCCGGGTTGTCGCGGTGCATCATGTAGATGTCCGCGTGGTCGGTGCCCTGCCGTTCGAGGCTCTCCAGCAGCTGCCGGGTGAGGGACTCCGGGTCGCAGAACGGGGTGTGCGCGCCCTTCGTGATGACCACGACGTCGTCGCGGATGCCGCGGTTCGCGATCCACCGGCCGAGCCGACCCTCGAGGACCCCGCCGCCGTAGATGTACCCGGTGTCGAAGACGTTGCCGCCCTGCTCGAAGAACATGTCGAATATCGCGCTGGCGTGGGCCAGGTCGGGCTGGTTGTCGACGCCCATGACGAGGCGCGACATGCGCTTCCCGACGCCGGGGACCTCGCCGTACCGCATCGGGGCGTCGTCCCGCACGTGCAGGGGGCGGCCGCTCACCGTGCGGATGTCGGCGGTCTCGGCCTCGAACGGGTAGCGGAGGCCGATCGCGGCGCGCCAGCGGTCGAGCGTCCGGGCCGTGGCGAGCGTCTCGTCGAGCGTCATCTGGGCGGCCTCGACGGCGCCGGCTGCCAGTGCCGCCGTCGTCGCATCGGCCTCGAGCGCGTAGGGCCGCGCGCCGGCGAACGACAGCGTGCGGGGGTCCTCGTCGACGGTGCTGACCACGATCGTCGGGTCCTCGGACAGGGTCCACGGGTCGGTCAGGACGATGCGCCCCCGCGTGCCGTGCACCGTGACGGCGTTGTCGTCCTGCACCCGGACACCGGTGCGCACCGAGGCGGTGATGCCGGTCCGGTAGGTCAGGTGCGCCACCGTCCACTCGTCGACGTCGGTGGGGCCGAGGGTGCCGGTCGCCGTCAGCTCGACGGGTTCCGCCACGGCGACACCGGTCGCGGCCTGGACCACCGCGGCCGCCATGGTGACGGGGTACCCGCCGACGTCGAGGATCCCGCCGCCGGCGGTCGCGACGTCGAACAGCCGTCCGGTGCGCTCCCCCGCGCGGAACGCGAAGGACGCGTCCACGTGGGTGACCTCGCCGACCGTACCCTCGCGGACCAGGTCGAGCAGGGCCGCGGTCTGCGGGTGGAACCGGTACATGAACGCCTCGACGAGGGGCAGACCCGCCTGGCGTGCGGCGTCGACGAGCGCCATCGCCGTGCCGTGGTTCGGCGCCAGCGGCTTCTCGCAGAGCACGGCCTTGCCGGCGGCCAGCGCACGGAGCACCAGGTCGGCGTGGCCGGTGTGCACGGTCGAGACGTAGACCGCGTCCACCGCCTCGTCGGCGAGCACCGTGTCGTACTCACCGGCGCGGACGTCGGCGAAGCCGTGGTCGGCGGCCTCGTCGGCGAAGGCCCGGGCGCGCTCGGTGGCGGAGCTGCCCGCGGCGACGAGGGTGCCCGTGCTCGCGGGCAGCTGGGAGAGGAAGCGGCGGGCGATGCCGCCGGGGCCGAGGACGGCCCAGCCGGGGGCGGGAGCTCCGGCGGGCGGCGTGGTCGAGGGGGTCGCGGTCTGCGCTGACATGCGGATCCTGTTCGTGTCGTGAACCTTCACGGTCATGGCGACGCTAGCCGGGCCGGTGGAGCGGGACAAGGCGTTCGTGAACGTTCACGGAACCGGGCGGTCGTCACGGTCCGGACGGTTCCCTAGACTCGTCCGCATGGCAAGTGCCCGCGACCGCGTCCTGGACAGCTTCGTCGCCATCGTGTGCGAGGAAGGCGAGCGTCCGGCGACCCTCGACGCCGTCGCCGCGCGGGCCGGTGTCTCGAAGGGCGGACTGCTGTACCACTTCGGGTCGAAGGCCGCGCTGGTCGAGGGGCTCTGCGAACGCCTGTCGGACCTCTCCGCGATCGACGTCGAGCGCATGCGCGAGGCCGAGGACGGTGCGCCGCGCTACTTCGTCCGCAACTGCCTCTACGTCGGCAGCGAGCTCGACCTCGCCCTGCTCGCGGCGAGCCGCCTCCAGCAGGCCGGGTACGAGGAGGCCGGGCGGACGCTCGACGAGACCGAGAACGCCTGGCTCGAGGCCCTGGTCGACGCGCTCGGCGACGTCCCCACCGCGCAGGCCGTGAAGCTGCTCGGCGACGGGCTCTACCACCAGGCCTCGCTCGGCGCCGCGATCGCGACCGACGTGCGGCCCCACCGCGCCACCGTCGACATGGAGGCCCTGCTCGCGGTGGTCGACCGGCTCATCGCGACCCGTCCGGGTGCGTGAACCGACCGTCCTCGCGGTGCGCGTGAACCGGTCCCGCCCGACCTGGGGATAGACTGGTCGCGATCCACCCGCTCGAACCGGAGGTACCACCGTGGCCCGCGTCGTCGCCGCTTTCTTCTCGATCCTGCTGCTGCTGGTGTCGATGTACCTCTTCGGGTTCGCGTTCCAGGTGCAGTCCGGCCAGGCCTTCGTCTTCATGGGCGGCGTGCTCCTCATGTGCCTCTCCTTCTTCCTGCCGATCCACGTCTTCGGCAAGAAGTAGCCGGCAGCACGACCACGACGGCCCCGCACCTCCTCCGACGTGCGGGGCCGTCCGTCGTCCACGGGCGCTGTCGTCCCCCGGCGCCGTCGTCCACGCCCGCGCCCGCACCCTCGGATCGAACCACGGAACCGACATCGAACCACCCCCCACAGCTGGTTCGATGTCGGTTCCGCGGTTCGACACCGGCGCGGATCGAGTCAGACGAGCGGCTCCGGCGTCGGCCCCGCTGCGTCCCGCCGACGGGCACCCCGCAGCTGACCGCGCCGAGCGAGCGCTCCCGCCACGCCGGCAGCGAGCCCCATCGGCAGCGCCGTACCCACGTACGCCAGGGGGTCGCCGTACCCGTCCGACAGCAGGATCGCCACGACGGCGGTCGAGGCGACCGCGAGCACCGCGGCGGTCAGTGCCGTCCAGGCCACGTGCGCCCGGTCCGACCGCACCCGGCGGAGCCGACGTCCGACGACCCACGTCACCGGGAGCGACAGGACTGTCGCGACGAAGGCCGGGACCGCCGAGAACAGCGGCACGAGGACGATCCACCACAGGGTCGACGTCGCGTCCGACACGGTGACGTCGCCCCCGACGAGCACCCCCACGAGACCGACGACCGTCGGCAGGAGGCTGAGCACGGGCAGGACGGCGAGGACCAGCCACCCGTACGCACGCGCCTCGAGCGCGATCGAGTCCTCCAGGGTCCAGGTGCGGCCCACCCCGGGGCCGGTGCCGGCCGCCCCGGCCAGAGGGTCCGCGACGGTCCGACCCACCTGCTCGCCGTCGCCGCTCATGCGTCCCGCCCCGCGACGATCCCGACGATGCGGGTCACCGAACGCCGGAACGGCCGGACGCGCAGCATCGGCAGCGCGAAGCGCAGGATCCCCAGTGCCGCGTCCACCAGGCGGTCGGTGCGACGCTGCCCCGGCGAGCCGTCGTACACCCAGAAGAGCGTGACGAGCAGGTACGCCGTCCACAGTGCCCGCGGCAGGTCGGCCTGCAGCTCCTCGGGCACCCGGTTCCGCGAGTGCGCGACAGCCCGTTCGAAGAGCCCGAGGACGACGTCCCGCGCCGGGGCCGACTCGGCCGAGAACGGGTTGTTCGGCGACCCTGGCGCGATCGCGGTGGTGAGGAACTGCGGCGCGATCGCGTGCCAGGACGACAGGTTGTCCAGCCCCGTGCGGACGACGATCCCCACGCGGTCCGTCAGGTCCTCGACCCCCTCGAGCGCGGGCGTCGCGAGGGCGACGTGCTCGTGCTGCACCTCGACGTAGAGCTCCTGGACGAGGTGGTCCTTCGTCGGGAAGTGGTAGTACGCGTTCCCGACCGAGAGCCCGGCCTCGGCCGCGATGCCCCGCATCGTCGTGCCGTCGTAGCCCTGCTCGCGGAACGACCGCAATGCCACCTCGCGGATGCGCCCGCGCGTGCGGTCACGCTTGGTGACCGCCTCCCCCTGCTTTTCGAACATGTTCAAAAACTACACCGGAGCGCTGTCGGTGTCCACGGACGACGAAGCGCCCCGCACCACGGGTCCGTGGTGCGGGGCGCTCCGTCGTCGGTCAGGCGAGCTGGCGCAGGCTCCGCAGCACGACCGCGGTCGCGATCGCCGCGTGCGCGGCCTCGGCGCCCTTGTCCTCCTTCGACCCGGGGAGCCCCGCACGGTCGAGGCCCTGCTGCTCGTCGTCGAGGGTGAGCACCCCGAAGCCGACCGGCTTGCCGCTCTCGAGGGCGACGGTGGTCAGGCCGCTCGTCGCCGCGCTCGAGACGTAGTCGAAGTGGGGCGTCCCGCCGCGGATGATCACACCGATGGCGACCACCGCGTCGAACCCGGCCTCGAGCGCGGTCTTCGCGACGACCGGCAGCTCGAAGCTGCCCGGCACGGGGACGACCTGCGCCGTGGCCCCGAGACGCTCGACCTCGCGCTGCGCACCGGCGAGGAGGCCCCCGGCGATCGTCTCGTGCCACTGTCCGGCGACGATCGCGACCCGGATGCCCGAGCCGTCGACGTGGTCGCGCTCCGCTGCTCCTGCTCCGCTCATGCTGTAGTTCCCTCCTGGGGCGCGGACGACGCCGCTGCCCGGTCGGCCGCGTCGAGCCAGTCGACGAGTGCGGCGATGGTGATGACGGGCACGCCCTCGCGTGCCCCGAGTGCGACGAGGCCCGGCAGACGCATCATCTCGCCGTCCTCGCCGACGATCTCGCAGATCGCCGCCGCGGGCCGGAGCCCGGCTGCGGTGACGAGCTCGATCGCGGCCTCGGTGTGCCCGGCGCGTTCACGGACGCCGCCGGGCCGGGCCCGCAGCGGCACGACGTGCCCGGGGCGGTGCAGGTCGTCGCGGACCGACGAGGGGTCCGCGAGCACGCGGAGCGTCCGAGCCCGGTCGTGCGCGCTGATGCCGGTCGTCACGCCGACCGCGGCGTCGACGGTCACCGTGTACGCCGTGCCGCGGACGTCCTCGTTGTGCGCCACCATCGGCGGCAGGTCGAGGGCGTCGGCGATCTCGGCGCTCACCGGAGCGCAGATGAACCCGGACGAGTGCGCGACCGTCCACGCGACCCACTCGGGGCTCGCAAGCTCGGCGGCGAGGATCACGTCGCCCTCGTTCTCGCGGTGCTCGTCGTCGGCGACGATGACCGGGCGTCCCGCGGCGATGGCGGCGACCGCGTCGTCGATGCTCGACAGCACCGGGCCGCCCGTCTGCGCGACGGACGGGGTCCCGACGGCGGTCACCGTGCCTCCAGGACGGGCGCCGCGGCCTCGAGCCGCAGCATGCGGCGGACGTGCCGGGCGAGGACGTCGGTCTCGACGTTCACCCGGTCCCCCGGCACCCGCGACCCGAGCGTGGTCGCCTCGAGCGTCTCGGGGATCAGGCTGACCTCGAACCACGCGTCGGCGGGTGCGGTGGCCTCGTCCGAGACGGCGCTGACGGTGAGCGAGACGCCGTCGATCGCCACGGAGCCCTTGTCGACGACGAGCGGGCTGAGGTCCGGCGACAACGAGAAGCGCACGCGGCGCCACCCGTCGCCGTCGGCGGTGTCGAGCACGGTCGCGGTGCCGTCCACGTGCCCCTGCACGATGTGCCCGCCGAGCCGGTCGCCGACGGACGCGGCGCGCTCGAGGTTCAGGCGGTCCCCGACCGTGAGCGTGCCGTGCGCGCTCATGTCGAGCGTCTGCTTCATGACGAAGGCGGTGAAGGTGTCGGCGGTCTGCTCGACCACGGTCAGGCAGACCCCGCTCGTGGCGATGGAGTCGCCGTGACGGGCGTCGGCGACGACCTTCGGGCCGTGCACGGTGAGCGCGACGGAGTCGCCGTGCTGCTCGACGGCGGTGACGGTGCCGAGTTCCTCGATGATGCCGGTGAACACTGGTGTCCTCTCAACGGGACTCCGGGGCGCTCGACGGTCGTCGGCAACAGCGGACGGGGACGACGGACCGTCCCTGCCCGCCAGCGCCACCTCTCATCCGGACTCTCACCGTCGGTCCCGGGATCCCACCGGGTCAGCATCGGTCGGGTCGGAACCCGTCGTCAGCTCGTGGACTGTCACCACCGGTTCGGACTTGCACCGACCCCGGAGCGCTTGCGTGACTGAAATGATACCCCACACCCCCGGCGTGCGTCCGCGGGCGTTGCGTCCGGTGACACGGACCGCGTGACGGACGGGAGGCGCGGGGCGGGCCCGCCCCGCGCCTCCCGTCCGTCGCTCCCGCGCCGCATCGCCGTCGCGCGACCGCAGCCCGGCTCAGCCCCGCCCGCGCACCAGCGCGACGGCCTGCCGCAGGGACAGGTCCGGCAGGTACGCCCGCACCACCGCGACGCCGATCGCGGGCAGCGCCACCGGGTCCGGGTACGCCAGCACGAGGGGGTGCAGGTCCGGGCCGAACTTCGCCTTGAACCGGAGCAGCGACCGGAAGCCGTAGACCGGCTCGAGGACGCCGCCCACCAGGTCGAGCAGGTCCTGCACGCCGTCGGCGGTCGGCGCGCCCTCGGCCGACTGCGCGAGCGGCGCGGCGGACAGGCTGAGGCGTTCCACCCCGTCCTCGCGCATCCGGTCCGCCGCGCTCGCCACGAGGAACTCCATGACGCCGTTCGGTGCCGCGTTCGTCCGGCGCATCACGTCGAGCGTCCAGCCGACGACCCGGCCGGCCCGGTGGCTCGGCAGCCAGCTGGTCACCGCGAGCACGGTGCCCTCGGGGTCGAGCGCCACGAGCGTCCGCACCGCCGGGTCCCGCATCTCGTCGACGCCGCCGAGCGTGAAGCCCATCTCGGGCAGCTCCCGCTCCGACACCCACTCCTCGGAGATCGCCTCGATCTGCCGGACCGTCGACACCGGCAGGTCCTGCCACGACGACCAGAGGGCGGTGGTGGCCTCGCGCCCGGCCTTGTTCACCGCGGTGCGGACGTCCTGCTTCTTCTTGCCGGTCGTCGTCCAGGTGCGGGGGTCCAGGTCGGCGTCCTCCGCGACCGGCAGCGTGCCCCAGCCCTGCGCGGTCAGGGTGGCCGCGGACTCGGCACCGATGCCGTAGAAGACCGCCGTCCAGCCGTGGTCGTCGCACCACCGGGCGAACGCCGTCATGGCCGCGTCACGCGCGTCCGGCCACCCGAACGGCCCGCCGACGGTCACCGCGACGCGTCCGTTGCGCCGGAACGCGACACCGGCGCGACCGTCGTCGGAGAACCAGTACGCGTTGCCCTGCCACGTCGTCATCCAGCCGAAGGTGTCCCCGCCCGCCGCCTCGAGCAGCGTCCGGGCGCGGAGTCGGCTCTCGTGCAGGCCGTCGGCGTCGGCGTCGGCGTCGACCGCACCGGTGGGCCGGACCGCCGCGGCGGCGACGACCAGCCACAGCACCGGCCCGGCGGCGCCGAGCACGAACCGGAGGGCGGGGTCGAGCGCGGGCAGTCGGTCCCAGGTCACGACCGGGGAGAGCGGCCCGAGGGCGGCGACCACGAGCCGCAGGGGGTCGGCGACGGTGCGGGGCGACGAGGCCGTCGTCACGAGCACGACGGTCGTGACGATCACGAGCGCGGCGACCACCACGACCACGAAGGTCACCACGCGGCGCCGCGCCGGCAGGACGGTGAAGGACCGGCGGAGCAGCACGAGGACGAGCGCGGTGGCGAGCGGCACGACGACCGACGCGACCACCGAGACCGAGACGACGAAGCGGTTCTCCGTGCCGTGCAGCTCGGCCATCCGCGACGGCAGGACGCTGTAGGTCACGGCGGCGGCGACCGCCAGCACGGTGTCGACGACGACCGCGAGCCACACCGCGAAGCGGCTCCCGCGGAACAGTCCGAGCCCGGCGACGACGAGCACGAGGAGCGGCGCGACGGCGAGGACGAGCGTCCACGGGTCGGTGGCGCGGTAGGCCAGCAGACCACGCAGGCACTCCCCCGTCACACCGTTCTCCGAGCAGCCGCGCACCGGGGTCACCGGCCCCGTGCCGACGACCGCGGCGAGCGGTGCGAGCAGGCCGACGCGGGCGCGGGAGAGGAGTGCGATGACGGGACCGACCGCCGACACGAGGACGACGGTCCCGAGCAGCACCCGGGTCTCGCGGTGCGAACTGCGCGTCCACCCGAGCCGTGCGGGCCCCCGGCGGAGGAGGTCGCCGAGGAGCCACCCGGCGGCCACCGCGAGCGCGGCGGAGAGGTCTGCCACGTGTCCCGCGTAGAGGAGCAGCGCGGCGACGACCGCCACGGCGTTGACCCGGATGCGTCGGCGCCAGAGCGGCCCCGCGAAGGCGCTCGCCGTGACGATCGTCCCGAGGATCGCCGTCCACGGGTCGAAGCTGGTCGCGCGGCCGACGAGGAGCGCACCGACCTGGTGGCCGTCCCGGTCGAACAGGGCGGTCAGCGCCGCCAGGCCCGTCCCGACGACCGTCGTGGCGACGAAGGCCAGGACGGTCCGGCGGTACCCCATCAGCCGCTCGGCGGCACCGACGAAGGCGACGACACCGGCGAGCGTGAGGACCAGGGCGAGCGCCCCGGTGGTCACGGCGAAGACCCGGAACGGTCCGAAGTGGACGGCGTCGACGGACCCCGTGCGCCCGACGACGCGGATGACGAGGCCGGCGATCGAGGTCACGAGCACGAGGACCGCGACCACCGCCGTGACCGGGTACCCGCGGACGGCGCGCAGGGCGCGGGTCCAGGTCCTCGTCGGAGTCGGTGTGTCCGTGCTCACAGTGCCCCCTCCTGCTGCGGCAGACCGAGGTGTGCCAGCACGGCGGGCAGCCCGTTCGCGAGCACGTACCGCACGGTGTTCCAGTCGTGGGCCGAGCCCGGCGAGACGATGAGCTGCGTCTGCTGGCCAGCGCGCTCCGCGGCGGCGCGGAGCGTCTCGGTCGACGCCCGGTACGGGGCGTCGTCCTGACCGTAGCCGAAGACGGTGAGGTGGTCGTGGTACGGCGCGTGCGCCGCCATGATCGCGACGGGGGCCGCCGCCCGGTACGCGGCCGACGAGCCGCCGAAGGCCAGCTGGGTGCTCAGCTGCGCGTTGCCCGTGATCGGGGCGAGCTCGCTCGAGATGGCCAGGGCGCTGCCGAACACGTCGGGGTGGGCGGTCGAGAACTGCATCGCACAGGTCGCCCCCTGCGAGAACCCGAGGATGCCCCAGGCGTTGGGGCCGCTCTCAACGGGGAGGTGGTGCTCGATCCACTGCACCGTGTCCGTCATCACGTAGGTGGCGCTGCGCCCGAGGCGCCGGGAGTCGACGCACATCGGGTTCCGGTTCGGAGCGGCGAGCTGGTCCGGCGACACCACGATCGGCCCGAGGCCGTGGTGGGCGGCGGCGTAGCGGTCGAGGAAGGAACCGAGGTCGCCCGTCTGGAACATGTCCGCCGGCTGCCCGGGCTGCCCGGACAGGGCGATCAGGACGGGCAGCTCCGGCGGGTGCGCGACCCGGGCGGCCGGAGGCAGCCAGACGACGGCCTTCCGCGCCCGGAAGTGCGACACGGTGCCCGGGATCTTGACGCTGACGGTCTCGCCCGCTCGCGGCATGCCGGCCGGCGCGTGCCAGTCCGCCAGGTCCACCGGCTGGCCGGCGGTGCCGTGCGTGGACACCGGGATCGTGACCGACCGGTACGGATCCGTGGCGACGGCCTGCTCCACGTTCTTGTAGAAGCCGAAGTCGACGTTCACCCCGAGACCGGCGGAGAGCAGCAGGGCTGCGGCCGCGCCGACCGCGAGCACCCGTGCGAGCCAACGGCCCTGCACCGCGACCACGACCAGGAGGGCGACGCCGGCGAAGGCGAACGCCACCCACATGCGCGTGACCGGGGTGAAGGCCACACCGAAGTCGTCCTGCACGTCACCCGTCCACCAGACCGTGACGAGACCGATGGCCGCACCGACCACGGCACCGCCGACCCGGAACGCCGCGCGTCGACCCCGGTGCCGCTCGCGGGTCGGACCGACGAGGACCCAGAGGGCGAGGACCGCGGCCAGGACGTACACGGGGACGAGCAGCCGGAGGCCGGTGATCGGGATGCGCAGGAGTTCGTGGAGCACGCGCTCATCGTGGCGCTGCACCACTGCCCGAGAGCCTCGGAAGCGCTTCCACTGCACACAGGTTGGACACCGAGTGCTCCCAGGCAGGGCCCAGCGGGTCCTCAAGCGGACCGGCGGCGCACGCACGGGTCGGAGGGGCACCGCGGACGGTGCCCCTCCGACCGGTCAGGCCGTCAGACGGTGCGGCGGCGGAGGACCAGCGCGGCCGCCCCGAGGAGCAGCAGCAGGAGCGCCGCGGCCGCGGGGACCGCGGGCGAACCCGTGCCGGTGTACGCGAGTGCCGACGGCGTCGCCGAGGTGGCGACGGCGGCGGTGTCCACCGCGGCCGGCCGGGAGGCACTGGTCGCCACGACCGCGCCGGTGCCGGTGACGCCGGTGGTCGTCGCTGCGCCGGTGGTCGCTGCACCACCGGAGCTCACCACGGGTGTCGTGGTCGCCGGCGTGGGGGTGTCGCCGCCGACGGTGGCGTCACCGGGCGTCGTGGTGGTGGGGTCCGTCACCGGGTCCGTGCCGGTCCCGGGGTCAGTGCCCATGCCCGGGTCCGCGCCCGTACCGGGGTCCGTGCCCGTGCCCGGGTCCGTGCCGGTCCCGGGGTCCGAGCCGGGGTCCGTGCCCGGGTCCGTGCCGGTACCCGGGGTCGTGCCCGTACCCGGGTCCGTGGTGCTCGTGCCGTCACCGACGATGCCGATGCCGTTGCCGCCGACCGAGATCGGGACGCTGACGACCGGGGTCACCTGCGTGCCGGAGCCCACACCGTCCGAACCCGACGTCGTACCACCGGCCGACGGGGCCGAGGACCCCGCACCGGCCGTCGGTGCCGTACCCGTCGCCGTGCCGTCACCGACGACGCCGATGCCGT
>NZ_CAJCKG010000071.1:0-11599 GCF_903970945.1 Curtobacterium sp. ME26 | reverse complement strand
GTCGTGCGCGCGCGTGCCGCTGCTGCTCGCCGCGCGGTTTGACGACTGCCGCCGCGCCGCACGGACCCACCACCCGCCGGACGGGAGGCGCGTGGTGCGGCCGCCACGCGCCTCCCGTCCGTGCCGTACCGACCCTTCCGTGCACCGTCCGGATCGGCGCGTGGTTGCGGGTTTCCGTACGACGCGTGGCGGGGCCGCAACGCACCTCGCGCCGCATTGACCGACGGTGGCGGTGCGGACGAAGGTGGGAACGCCCAGGGAACGGTGTACCCCCGTTCCGGACGGCCGCCGAGGTCACTGCCTCGCCGCCGGAACCCCCTCGTCCCGCCGTCGCCCACCCAGCGACGGGCACCCCGGGACCCTGCCAGCGCCGCCTGAACCCGACAGGAGCACCATGACCACCACCGTCCGGCCCCGCGAACCCCGCGTCTCGGTCGTCATCCCCGCCCGGAACGAGGCGCGGAACCTCGAGATCATCCTGCCGATGCTGCCCGCCGTGCACGAGGTGATCCTCGTCGACGGCAACTCGGTCGACGACACCATCGCCACCGCCCAGCGGCTCATGCCCGGCATCACCGTCGTCCAGCAGACCCGCAAGGGCAAGGGCAACGCCCTGGCCTGCGGGTTCGAGGCGGTCACCGGCGACGTCGTCGTCATGTTCGACGCCGACTGCTCCGCCGACGCCGCCGAGATCCCCCGCTTCGTCGACGCGCTCGTCGCCGGGGCGGACGTCGCCAAGGGCACGCGCTACGCGCCCGGCGGCGGCAGCGACGACATCACCGTGATCCGGGGCCTCGGCAACAAGGGGCTCAACATGATCTCGAACCTGCTGCTCCGCGCGAAGTACACCGACCTCTGCTACGGCTACAACGCCTTCTGGGCGGACACGCTGCCGACGGTCGGCCTGCTGTCCTCGACGCTCCCGCAGCCGACCGACGGGTCCATGCGCTGGGGCGACGGCTTCGAGATCGAGACGATCCTGACCTGCCGCTGGTCGGCGGCCGGGTTCCGCATCACCGAGGTGCCGAGCCACGAGAAGCTCCGCGTGCACGGCACGAGCAACCTCAACGCCGTGAGAGACGGCATCCGCGTCCTGACGTCGATCATGCACGAGCGTCGTCGTGCCCGCGAGGTGGCCGCCCGCGCCCGCCTCGCACCGACCCCGGTGCGGGCCCGTCCCGTGGTCGAGCCCGTCGCCGTCCTCGACGAGGAAGCCGCCGCGTGACGCGCCCCACGGTCGCGGTCGTCATCTGCGCGTACACCCAGCGGCGCTGGGGCGACCTGCAGGCCGCCGTCGAGTCGGCGAAGCGGCAGCCCGAGGCGACCGAGGTGATCGTCGTCATCGACCACGAGCCGGAGCTCCTGCTCCGCGCCGCGGCCCGGTGGCCCGAGCTCCAGGTCGTCCCGAACGCCGAGGACCGCGGGCTCTCGGGCGCGCGCAACACCGGCGTGGCGCTCGCCGCGTCGGACGTCGTCGCGTTCCTCGACGACGACGCCGCGGCCGACCCCGACTGGCTGGTGCACCTCGTCGAGGCGCTCGACCTGCCGGACGTCGTCGGCGTCGGTGGTCGTGCGACCCCCTCGTGGCCGGACACCACCGGTGCCGGACCGTACCCGGACGAACTGCTCTGGATCGTCGGGTGCAGCTACGCCGGGCTGCCGACGGCTGCCGGTGACGTGCGCAACGTCATCGGGTCGAGCATGGCCTTCCGCCGTGACGTCCTGCTCGCCGCCGGGGGCTTCCGCTCCGGGATCGGCCGGGTCGGCAACCAGCCGCTCGGGTGCGAGGAGACGGAACTCTGCATCCGGATCGCCCAGATGCGGCCCGAGGCGCGCATCCGGTACGAACCGCGGTCGAACGTGTCGCACCGCGTCTCGCCCGACCGGGTCACCATGCGGTACCTCCGTCGACGCAGCTACTACGAGGGCATCTCGAAGGCCGTGCTGAGCCGCCGGGTCGGTGCGAAGGACTCGCTCTCGAGCGAGGGCACGTACCTGACCCGGGTGCTGCCCGGCGCGCTCCTGCGGGAGCTCGGAGCGCTCGGACGGGGCGGGGGCGTGCGCGCCCTGGCGATCGTGACGAGCGTCGTGGCGACGGTCCTCGGGTACGCCGTCGGGCGGACCCTCGGGACGGTCGTCGTGCGCACGCCGGCGGCGGCCCCGGCCCCGGAGCGCGTCACGGCCTGACCCCTGCTGGCCCTGCGACAGCGGCCCCGGCTCCCCACTCGGGTGCCGGGGCCGCTGTCGTTTCCGGGGCCGCTGTCGTGTCCGGGGTCGGCGTTCTCGTGTCCGGGTCCGTCGTCGTCGTGTTCGGGTGCGGCGTCTCGTGGCGCGACGTGCCGCTGCACGACCGGAGGCACCTCGCGCCGCGTGATCACGTGGTGCGAGGTGCCTCCGGTTGTGCGGTGCCCGCCCGGCGAGCGTGCGAGGCCGGCCTGCACACCGGCACCGGCACCGGCACCGGCGCGCGGGCGCCGACGGTGTGGCGCCTGCGCGCCGGTCGGGTCAGGCGGTGCGGCCGCGTGCGGCCCGGAGCCGCTGGACGAACCACGGCATGCAGGCGACGACGCCGACGATCCGCACGACGTTCCACGGCAGGTCCTGCGGCGCCAGCAGCGACGCGGCGGCCAGGACCACGGCGGGGACGACGACGAGGAACACGCGACGACCGGGGCCGCGCCACTCGCGACGGTCCGGCAGCGCTGCCTGCTGCAGCACGGCCAGCAGCGCGTACGCGACGACGGTCGCCAGCGCCGCGCCGGCGATGCCGAGCGGCGGGACGAGGAGCAGGTTGGCCCCGATGTTCGCGACGGCCGCGACGGCCGCGATGACCCCGACCGCGACACCGCGGCGCTCGACGATCAGCAGACGACCGGTCGCGCCGCTCGCGACGACCGGGAACGCGGTGAGCGCGACGACGAACACGACGACGGTGAGCTGCTCGACACGGTACGACGCGGGCGCGAGGATCGGCAGCGCCACGGGGGAGACGAGGGTCACGGCGAGCAGGACCGGCGCGAGCAGCAGGTAGAGCTCGTCACGTGCGTGCATCGCCAGGCGGCGACGGGCGACCGCGTCGCGGAGCGCGGCGAAGTGCGGCGCCCACGCGCTGTTCGTGAACGTCAGGAGCAGGATGACCGCCGATCCGACGACGTAGGCGATCTGGTAGCGGGCCACCTCCTCCGGGCCCAGCAGCCGCTGCACGATGATGCGGTCACCGGCGTTGAGGACGAAGTACGACAGGTTGCCGAGCGCGATCGGCACGCCGAGCCGGAACGCGCGGGCGGTGACCGCGCGGTCCAGCAGCCCGCCGAGGCGGGGCCGGACGGCGGCGAGCCCGATCACCATCGCCGTGCCCTGGGCGACGACCCCGCCCCAGGCGTAGGTGGTCGCGTCGGCGTGCACGAGGACCAGCAGGCCGAGGCCGATGATCGAGCCGCCGACCGAGGACAGCAGGCTCGTGACGGCGAAGACGCGGATGCGGTCCTGCGCGACGAGCAGGGCGAGGGACATCTGCACGAGGGCGGCGGGCAGCGTCCACAGCACGGCGACCAGGAGCAGCGGGTGCTCACCGACGAAGCCGGCGGCGTCGCCCCAGACCGGGATCGTCCCGAGCGCGACGAGCGTGACGACGGTCGCGAGGACCGCACCGACGGAGACGAGGCCCCGCGCGGCGCGTTCGTCGCCGTCCTCGGCCCGCTGGAGCACCGCGGCCTGGTCGAGGCCCGCGACGGCGAGCACGCCGAGTGCCTGGTAGAGGGCGATCGCCGAGGCGAGCACACCGAACTCCGACTGCGGCAGCAGGTGCGCGAGGACGGGGGAGACGAGCGAGCTGACGACGAGCTGCATCGACCAGATGACGACGTAGAGCATGCCGCGCCCGAACAGGACCGACGCGCCGCGCTGGACGGCGGTGCTGCCGGTCGACGTGCCCGGTCCGTCCGAGGTCGGCTCGGCGGGGACGGCGGTCGTCCCGGTCTCCGGTGCTCCGCTCACGGGGCGGTGACCTCCGTGCGACGCTGACCGCGCAACCCGACCGCCGCGTCGACGAGGTCGAGCAGGTCCGAGCTCCGCTCCGTGGAGAACTTGCGGGCGAAGACCTGGGGCAGCTCGTCGCCGGCACCGGTCCAACGGTCCAGCAGCCGTCCCGCGTCCGCCGTGGTCAACCACGGCGGGCTCTTCATCCGCGTCCCGTCCCAGCCGATGTACCACGGCGAGTGCTCGACGTGCTCGTCGGCGAACCCGGGCACCAGGGCGGGGGAGTTGAGGATCGACGGCACGAGCGACTCGTCCGCGATCCACGCGCGCCGCCAGAACCGGACGAGGTCCGGACGTGCATCGACGACGTCGAGTACAGCCTGTGCGTGCTCGCGGCTGATGAGCTTCATCTGCGACCCGCCGGTCAGGACGACGTCCCGCGGCAGTCGGCGCGGCACCGGCAGGCGCAGCATGTGCTTCCGCCAGGCCCAGTGCCGGTAGCGGAAGCGCGACCACCCGCCACCACGCCAGTCGGGGTGCGGCAGGGGGTGCGTGATGAGGAAGGACCGTCCGCGGTGCGCCTCGAGCAGCGCACGGATCTCGTCCGGGGTCGCCAGCGGGTAGTCGCTCCCCGTGAGGACGGCGACGTGGGTGGCGTCCGTCTGCGCGAGCGCGGCACGGTAGCCGGCGATCTCGGCGGCCGCGTTCTCCCACCGCGCCCATCCGGTGCGCTGCCGGTCGAGCAGCCGGACACGGGACGGCAGTCCCTCGGTCATGGCACCGTGCACGTCGTCCGGGGTGCGGACGTCGCAGTGCAGGAACACCGGGAAGGGGTCCAGTGCCTCGACGAGCCGGCGGACCTGCACCGGGTCCTCGTGGGCGAGGACGACGCAGGCGGGAGCCGCGGTGGGGATGGCCATGGACGCGACGCTAACCGCGCCGTTCCGGGCCGGACAAGGCGGCCCGGGGGTGGCTGCGGGGATGCGGCGGTTTCCCGCACGCTCCCCACCGCGACGGTGTCAGCGACGGCGGCGGAACCGCGGGCAGTCGCAGAGGGCGCAGTCGGATCCGGGACGGTAGTGCTCGTGCGCCTCCTGCTGGTGGCCGCACACGCAGGTCGTGGTGTCGGTGTCGGTGCCCGGCAGCATGCGTCCTCCTCGTGCCCGGCGCGCGGTCGCCGGATCGCCCCTCGATCCTAGGGGGACGACCGACCGGGCGGCGGGAGGATCAGCGGGTCGGGAACCGGCCGGACTCCACGTCACGCCACCGTCGCCGACTCCGCACCCACGCGGCCGGACCCGCCGGGAACCCTCGGAACTCGTGGTAGGCCAGCGACCGCGGCACCGGGACCACGGCGACGGGCGCCGCGGCAGCAGCAGCGCCGGCTGCGTCGTCGGTCCCGCGACCGCGTCGGAGGGTGGCCACGACGCCGCGGACCTTCCGGCCCGCGGCGAGCGGGACGAGGCGTGCGAGGACGGCGAGGTGCCGCCGGTCCCGTGCGACGAGCGCGCAGAGCAGCGCCGTGTAGCCGACGCCGTTGCCGCGGAGCTGCGCGTGCAGGGCCTCGACGGTGCGGCGGTGCCGGTGGGGCACGACCGCCGTGGGTTCGAAGCCGACCCGCCCGCCGCGCCACAGCGTCTCGACGAACATCGCGAGGTCCTCGCCGCCGCGTGCGGGGGAGCCGGCACCGAGGGTGGTGTCGAACCCGCCCACGACCTCGAGCAGCTCGCGCCGGAACGCCATGTTGGCCCCGGCGCCGTACGCCCCGATGCCGTAGACCGGGAAGCGGCCGCGCACGCTGCCGTCGGGGCGCACGGCGGCGACCTGCGCGTGCCGCATCGTCCCCGGGACGTCGTCGGGCACGATCGTCACCGGGTCGAAGGTGCGCTCGCCGCTGAACCCGCCGTAGTACGCCTCGTACCAGACCTGCGCGGGCGTCGCGAGCTCGGTCGGCAGGATCACGCCGCTCACCGCGTCGAGCCCGGGTTCGGTGGCGAAGCGCTCGCCGAGGGCACGGAGCCACCCCGCGTCGACCTGCACGTCGTCGTCGGTGAAGGCGACGACGTCGCCGTGGGAGGCGGCCACGCCGGCGTTCCGTCCGGCGGACAGCCCGGGCCGCCGTTCCGTGACGAGCCGGACGTCCCGCCCCGCGAGCACGGCGGGCAGCGGGTCGTCGGCGGGCACGCGGACGCGGTTGTCGACCACGACGACCTCGTGCCGGGGGTAGTCGAGGTGCTCGAGCACGTCGAGCAGCCGACCGAGGTCCTCGACCCGGTCGACGACGGTCGAGACCACGACCGAGATCGACGGCAGTGCGTCGTCCGGCACCACGCGGGGCGTCCGGTGCGGTGCGCCCGCGGTGCCGACGAGGGGGGCGAGGAGGCGTGCGGCGTCGGCCGGGTCGGCGGTGAGTGCCACGTCGGCCGTGCAGACGGGGTGGCCGGCGCGGTACCCGACGACCAGGGCGGACGACCCGGCATCGTCGGCGACGAGCTCGGGCAGCGGCGCGTCGAGGTCGACCCGGACGACCCGACGGGGCCCGGGCAGGGCGACGGCGGCGGTGGTGGTGGCCATGGTCGGGGACGCTACGGCCCCCGGGGCTGCCGGACAACGTCGGCGGTCGACGGAGGCGGGGACGGTGCGGAACCCCGCAGCGCCGCCCCCACCGCGGGCGGGCACACGGGTGGGTGCGGGAGCGTGCGCACGAGCTCGTGCAGGAGCGAGGCCGAGTGAGCGCTCACCAGGGGAAAGGCGTCCGCGGTGCCGTGGTCACGAGCCGGTCACGACTTCGCGGCGACCGGTTGCGGAGCCGTCGCGAGCGGGCGTAGCTTCCTCCACCAGCAGGCAGCGTCGCCTGCTCCAGGCGGTCGCCGTCCGCGTGCGGACGGCGTCCTCCCTGGTGATCTCGATGAGGAGACAACGCTGTGAACACAACCCGCACCAAGGTGCGCCTCGCCTCCGTCGCCGGGCTCGCCGCCGTCGGCCTCGTGCTGACCGGTTGCTCGGCCGGCGGTGCCGCGAACACGGACGACGCGAAGAGCGGTCAGGACAGCCGCGGTCCGATCACCTACGTCCAGGGCAAGGACAACTCGAACGTCGTGCGACCGCTGATCGAGAAGTGGAACGCCGCCCACCCGGACGAGAAGGTCACGTTCAAGGAGCAGTCCGACCAGGCCGACCAGCAGCACGACGACCTCGTGCAGCACTTCCAGGCCAAGGACGAGAACTACGACGTGGTCGACGTCGACGTCGTCTGGACCGCCGAGTTCGCCGCGAAGAGCTGGCTCACCCCGCTGACCGGCTCGATGGCGATCGACACCTCGAAGCTCCTGCCGTCCACCGTGAAGACGGCGACCTACAACGACACGCTCTACGCGGCGCCGCAGACCTCCGACGGCGGACTCCTCTACTACCGCAAGGACCTCGTCAAGACGCCCCCGACGACGTGGGACGAGATGATGCAGGACTGCGACATCGCGAAGCAAGCCGGCATCGGCTGCTACGCGGGGCAGTTCGCGAAGTACGAGGGCCTCACGGTGAACGCCTCCGAGGCCATCAACGGCGGCGGTGGCTCGATCCTCGGCAAGGACGGCGCACCCGACGTCGACACCACGGCCGCGAAGGCCGGTCTGCAGAACCTCGTCGACGCGTTCAAGGACGGCAACATCCCCGCCGAGGCGATCACCTACCAGGAGGAGCAGGGCCGCACCGCGTTCGAGGACGGCAAGCTGCTGTTCCTGCGCAACTGGCCGTACGTCTACAACCTCGCCAAGACCGACGGTTCGTCGAAGGTCAAGGACACGTTCGGGATCGCTCCGCTGCCCGGCAAGGACGGTGTCGGTGCCTCGACCCTCGGCGGGCACAACGCGGCGATCAGCGTGTACTCGAAGCACAAGGCGACGGCGCACGACTTCCTCGAGTTCCTGATCTCGAACGACACGCAGAAGTTCTTCGCGACCCAGGGCTCGCTCGCCCCGGTCGTCGGCGACCTCTACACCGACTCCGAGCTCACGAGCAAGCTGCCGTACCTGCCGACGCTCCTGAAGTCGATCGAGTCGGCCGAGCCGCGTCCGGTCACGCCGTTCTACCCGGCCGTGACGAAGGCGATCCAGGACAACAGCTACGCCGCGCTGAAGGGCTCGAAGAGCGTCGACGAAGCGGTGAAGGACATGCAGGCGGCCCTGCAGTCGGCCACCAGCAGCGGCAACTAGTCGCGACCACGTGCCGGACTGGAGGCGCGGGACCGTCTCGCCCCGCGCCTCCCGTCCGCCCCTTCCTGCGTCCCGACACCCGCCCGAGGAGGCCGTCGAAGTGTCAGCAGCAACCGAGATCCCCGCAGCGATCCCGAACCCCACCGGCACGGAGCCGAAGCGCCGCCGCGGCGGCCTGAACGCCGAGCACGGCCGCTGGGCCGTGTACCTGATCGGCCCGACGATCGTGCTCCTCGCCGTCGTCATCGGCTACCCCGTCGTCAGCGCCGTCGTCCAGTCGTTCCAGCTCGACCAGGGCCTCGACAAGGCGACCGGCCTGTTCGTGCAGGGCGGCTTCGCCGGCATCACGAACTACGTGCACTGGCTCGGCCAGCAGTGCGGCACCACCACCTGCCCGCCCGGCAGCCTCGGCTCGCAGTTCTGGGTGTCGATGGGCAACACGTTCTTCTTCACGGTCGTGACCGTCGCCCTCGAGACCGTCATCGGCGTCTGGATGGCGATCATCATGAACCGCGACTTCAAGGGTCGCGCCCTCGTCCGTGCCGCGATCCTCGTGCCGTGGGCCATCCCCACCGCCGTCACCGCGAAGCTCTGGTACTTCATCTTCGACGCGAACGGCGTGCTCAACCACGTGCTCGGCCGGCAGGTCCTCTGGACGAGCGGCGAGTGGGCCTCCCGCTGGGCGGTCATCATCGCGGACACCTGGAAGACGACGCCGTTCATGGCGTTGCTCATCCTGGCGGGCCTGCAGCTCATCCCCGACGAGGTCTACGAGGCGGCGAAGATGGACGGTGCATCGACGATGCAGCGGTTCTGGAACATCACGCTGCCGCTCGTGAAGCCCGCGCTCATGGTCGCCGTGCTCTTCCGTGTGCTCGACGCCCTGCGCATGTACGACCTGCCGGCGATCCTGACGGGCGGCGGCGGTGGCTCCGGCAACGCGACCACCACGCTGTCGATCCTCGTCGTCGACCAGATCCGGCAGGGGTTCAACTCCGCGTCGGCCCTCTCCACCATCACGTTCCTGGTGATCTTCGTCGTCGCGTTCGTCTTCGTCCGGTTCCTCGGCGCGAACGTCGTGCAGACCCAGGCCGCCCAGCAGAAGGGTGAGCTCAAGTGACCATCGCAGCCGACCGTCCCCGAGCGGTCCCGAACCCCCGTGAGCGGGTCGGTGAGCGCACCGACGTCCGTGTCCAGCGGCACACCGGGCAGAAGTTCCGCACCGCGATCCAGGCCGTGGTCATCGCGGTGTGGTGCCTGCTGCCGTTCTACTGGATGGTCGTCACGAGCTTCCGCGACGTCGGCTTCACCTTCGACGCCACGCCGTGGCCGACGCACGTCACGCTCGACAACTACACGACGGCGTTCTCGACCGCCCTCGGCAACCACCTCGGCCGGGCGCTGCTCAACAGCCTGCTCATCGGCGGGGTCGTGACGGTCATCGCGCTGCTCGTCGGCACGAGCGCCGCGTACGCGCTGGCCCGGCTCGAGTTCCGGGGGAAGTCGCTCATCGCGGGCGCCATCCTGGCCGCGTCGATGTTCCCGGGCGTCGCGCTCATCTCGCCGCTGTTCCAGCTCTTCACGGACATCGGGTGGATGGGCACGTACCAGGCGCTCATCCTGCCGAGCATCTCGTTCGTGCTGCCGCTGACGGTCTACACGCTCGCGAGCTTCTTCCGCGAGATGCCGTGGGACCTCGAGGAGGCCGCCCGCATCGACGGGTGCACCCGGATCCAGGCGTTCCGGCGGATCATCATGCCGCTGGCCGCCCCGGCCGTGTTCACCACCGCGATCCTCGCGTTCATCTCGAGCTGGAACGAGTACCTCATCTCCTCCCAGCTGTCCTCGGACGCCACCCAGCCGGTCACCGTCGCCATCGCATCGTTCGCCGGGTCGCAGCCGCACCAGGAGCCGTACACCGCGGTGATGGCGGCGGGCACGATCGTCACGATCCCGCTCGTCGTCCTCGTGCTCGTGTTCCAGCGGCGGATCGTGGCGGGCCTCACCGCCGGCGGCGTGAAGGGCTGAGTCACGTGGCCCAGCGCGCACCGCGGCGGCCGACCGCGCGGATCGAGGAGGCGATCGGCTTCGCCGGCACCTTCGGGCTCCTGTTCCTCGGCGTGACGGTGGCGTGCGAGGTCACCGGTCGGCCGGCGCTCGGGTGGGCGCTGGTGCTGCTCGTCTGCGTCGTCGCGGTGGTGGCGCTCGACCGGTGGCGGGTGATCGTGCTCCGGCGGCACGCCGCGGCGACCGGCGTGGTCGACGGCATCGGGGCGGCGGGGCCCGCGCCGGGTCGGGTCGTCCCGCGGGCCGTGGGCGGACCCGGGGACGGACGCGGTGCGACCCCGACGGGCCGTCCTGCGGAGGTACGGCGCGACGGCGACGTCGCCGGCGCGTAGGGTCGCCCGCATGGAGGTCGCCAAGCTCGAGCACGCCTGCCAGGTCGTCACCGCGGACGACGCCCGCCTCGTCCTCGACCCGGGCGGCTTCACCCGTCCGGTCGACGTGACCGGGGTCGTCGCCGTGGTCGTCACGCACGCACACCCCGACCACGTCACGCCCGAGCAGGTGCGGGGGATCCTCGACCGGAACCCCGCCGCGGTCGTGCTCGGGCCGGCGGGCGTCGCCGACGCGCTGGGCGCGGCCGGCATCCCGGTGGACGTCGTCACCGACGGCGACCACCGCACCGTCGGGCCGTTCGCGCTCGACTTCCACGGCACGCGCCACAACGTCATCCACGCGTCCGTGCCGGTCGTCGACAACACCGGTGTGCTCGTGGACGGCCGGTTGTTCCACCCGGGCGACGCGTACACGGTCCCCGGTGTCCCGGTCGAGGTCCTGGCCGCTCCCGTCGGTGCCCCGTGGTTGAAGGTGGGGGAGATGATGGACTGGATCGCCGCCGTCGCGCCCCGTCGTGCCTTCCCGGTCCACGAGGCGACGCTCTCCGAGGTCGGCCTCGGGATGCACATCGACCGCCAGCGCGAGGCCCTCGGTGAGGGGGAGCTCGTGGTGCTCCGGCCCGGCGAGACGCTCGCGCTCTGAGGCGGCACACCCGGGCGACACGCTTCGTTTTGGCAGCGCGGCACTGCTGTGCCATACTTATCGGGTTGTCGGAACGGCCCCATCGTATAGCGGCCTAGTACGTCGCCCTCTCACGGCGGTAACGCGGGTTCGAATCCCGCTGGGGTCACCACAGGTGGCTTGCCTCCGAGTCCGACAACACGTGTGCTCCGTCCGCGGAGACCACGGCCCCATCGTATAGCGGCCTAGTACGTCGCCCTCTCACGGCGGTAACGCGGGTTCGAATCCCGCTGGGGTCACACACGACACGAACCCCCGTCGAGCAGGTCGGAAGCGCGTCCGGTCAGGAACGAGTGATACTAGCCTGACATACTGTGCGTGGGACCGAC
>NZ_CAJCKG010000070.1:0-11723 GCF_903970945.1 Curtobacterium sp. ME26 | reverse complement strand
GCGGGTCCGACCCGCACCGCGCCTCCCGTCCGTGCGCCCGGCCGCCTCGGCCAGCCAGCCCGCCGACCAGCCGGCCGTCGCCCCGAGCGGGCCTCGTCCGGCACGCTCGGCGTCACCCCGGCGGCGTGTCCTGCCCGCTCGGTGTACAGGACGGTGCAGCGGATGGGACGGGCAGCGACCCGACGGGGGTGCGGGCCAGAGCTGTCGGCGGCGCGGGGGATACTGGGGACATGCCGCTGTACCGGGACGAGTGCGTCGTGCTGCGCACCCACAAGCTCGGTGAGGCGGACCGCATCGTGACGATGCTCTCCCGGCAGCACGGCAAGATCCGCGCCGTCGCGAAGGGCGTGCGGCGGACGGCGTCGAAGTTCGGGTCGCGCCTCGAGCCGTTCATGGTCGTCGACGCCCAGTTCTACGAGGGCCGGTCGCTCGACATCGTCACCCAGGCCGAGAGCCTCGGGTCGTACGGCGCGCAGATCGTCACGGACTACGGCGCGTACACGGCCGCGAGTGCCATGGTCGAGACCGCCGACCGGCTGAGCGAGGCGGACGCCGGGCTCCAGCAGTACCTGCTGCTCGTCGGCGCGCTCCGGTCGCTGTCGCGCCGGGAGCACGTGGTGAGCGCCACCCTCGACTCCTACCTGCTGCGGGCGATGAGCATCGCCGGGTGGGCACCCTCGTTCGGCGACTGCGCGGTGACGGGCGAGCCCGGACCGCACACGGCGTTCGTCGTGCAGCTCGGCGGGGTCGTCGCCGACCGGGCGGCACCACCCGGCACCCCGCGGCTCGACACCGGCACGCTCGGGCTGCTCGGCGCCCTGCTCGCCGGCGACTGGGCGACCGTCGACGCCTCGGACGAGCGCACCCGCTCCCGGGCGTCCGGCGTGGTGGCGGCCTACGCCCAGTGGCACCTGGAACGATCGCTCCGGTCGCTGCCGCACGTCGACCGCAGCGAGCACCCGGCGCCGGTCGCACCCGCACCGGGCGGGGTGTCGGCAGCGGTCACCGCCACCCCGGCGCCCGCCGTGCCCGTCCCGTCCGACACCGAAGGAAGCCCTGCATGAGCCCACGCCGGTCCGCCGCCGCCGAACCGTTCCTGCCCGTCGACTGGACGGGGGAGCAGCCGCCCGCGATCCCGGCGCAGTTCGTCCCGCAGCACGTCGCCATCGTGATGGACGGCAACGGCCGGTGGGCGAACCAGCGCGGGCTCACGCGCGTCGAGGGGCACAAGGCCGGCGAGGCGTCCCTCCTCGACGTCGTCGCCGGGGCGATCCAGATCGGCGTCCGGCACGTGTCGGCGTACGCCTTCTCGACCGAGAACTGGAAGCGCTCGCCCGAGGAGGTCCGCTTCCTCATGGGGTTCAACCGTGACGTGATCCGCCGCCGTCGCGACCAGCTGCACGAGTGGGGCGTGCGCGTGCGCTGGGCCGGTCGCCGACCCCGGCTGTGGCGGTCGGTGATCGACGAGCTGCAGACGGCGGAGCGGATGACCGCGGACAACGACGTGTGCACCCTGACGATGTGCGTCAACTACGGCGGCCGGAACGAGATCGTCGACGCCGTGCGCGGGATGGCCGAGGACGTCGCCGCCGGACGCATGCAGCCGAGCCAGGTGACGGAGAAGGCCCTGGCGAAGCGGCTCTACGTGCCGGAGCTGCCCGACGTCGACCTGTTCCTCCGGAGCTCCGGGGAGCAGCGGACGTCGAACTTCATGCTGTGGCAGTCGGCGTACGCCGAGATGGTGTTCCTCGACCGGCTCTGGCCGGACTTCCGGCGCACCGACCTGTGGGGAGCGATCGAGGAGTACGCGAGCCGCGACCGTCGCTACGGCGGGGCCGTGGACGCGCCCACCGCCTGAGGCGGGGTGCGGGGCGGAGCTGCCACGCGCCTCCCGGCCGAACGTGCCCGCCGCTGCCTGCCGCTGTCCGCCTGCGTGCTCAGCCCAGCAGGTGCGCCGCGCCGCGGACGGCGTCGAGCGCCGCGCGGACGCTCGGCACCCGATCCGCACCACGTGCGACGACGACCTCGACCCGGCGGGCGAGCTCGTCGCCGACCGGGGTCGCGTGGACGCCGGGCGGCACGACCGTCGTGGTCAGCGCGAGCCGGGGGAGGAGCGCGACGCCGAGGCCGGCCGCGACGAGGCCGACGACCGCCGCGGCGTTGTCGGTCTCGAGGACGATGTCCGGGGTGAACCCCGAGGCGGCGCACGACGCGAGCAGGTGCCCTCGGCAGCGCGGGCACCCGCCGATCCACCGCGCGTCGCGGAAGGCCGACAGGTCGGCGACGGCTCCGCTGACCACGGTGGGCGTCACGAGGGCGAGCGGGTCGCGCCCGATGCCCTCGGTGGTGAGCGTCGGGTCCGCACCGGGGTCGTCCTGCAGGGCGTGCGAGAACGTCAGCGCGACGTCGACCTCGCCGCGGCGGACCAGCTCGATCGCCTCGGGCGGTTCGGCCTCGACGTACGAGGTCGCGACCCCGGGACTCGTGGCCGACATCGCGGCGAGCACGGGCGGGACGAGGGTCGAGGACGCGCTCGGGAACCCGGCGAAGCGCACCCGACCGCGGGCGAGCCCGCCGACGGCGTCCAGGTCCTCCCGGGCCGCGGCCAGGGCGGCCTCGACGTGCAGCGCGTGGTCGGCGAGCACGCGCCCGGACTCGGTGAGGGTCGCGCCACGACCGCCCCGCAGGAGCAGGTCGTGTCCGAGCCGCTGCTCGGCCCGGACGAGGAGCTGGCTGACGGCGGGTTGGCTGTAGCCGAGGGTCGCGGCGGCACGACTGATGGACCCCGCGTCGCGCACGGCGAGCAGGACCCGGAGCAGCTGCGGGTCGATCATCTCCACAACACGATGTTATGGGCCCGCGAAGGAACCTGCCCTGGTGTGATGCCGACCGGCCGCCGAGCCTGGAGGGCATGGACTCCTTCGTCGACGGCTCGGGCTACCTCGCGGCGTGCACCGCCGGACTCCCCACGCACGGCACGCTGGCCGCACAGCGCGCGGACCTCGACGCGTGGGCACGTGCCGGGACCTCGCCGACGACGTACGGCGCCCTGGTCGAGGAGGGCCGCGCGCTCTTCGCCGACGTCGTGGGCGTCGCTCCGGTCCGGGTCGCCACCGGGTCGCAGACGTCGGCGATGGTCGCGGTCGTCGCCGCGTCGCTGCCGGACGGTGCCGAGGTCGTCGTCCCCGACGGCGACTTCAGCTCGGTCGTGTTCCCCTTCCTCGCGCAGGCGCACCGCGGGGTGACGGTGCGGAGCGTCCCGCTCGAGCGCCTCGCCGACGCCGTCCGCACGGGGACCGCGCTGGTCGCGTGGTCGGCGGTGCAGTCCGCGACCGGGGTGGTCACCGACCCGGCGCCGGTGCTCGCCGCGGCGGGGTCGGTCGGCGCCCTGACGCTGTGCGACCTCACCCAGGCGGCGGGTGTGCTGCCGGTGTCGGCCGCCCCGTTCGACGTCACGGTCACGCACGCGTACAAGTGGCTCTGCGCTCCGCGCGGGGTGGCCTTCGCCACGTTCTCGGACCGGGCGCTCGCGGAGCTCCGCCCCGTGCAGGCCGGCTGGTACGCCGGCGAGGACGTCTGGTCGTCCTGCTACGGCCCGGACATGCGGCTGGCCGCCGACGCACGGCGCTTCGACGTCTCCCCGGCGTGGCCGGCATGGCCCGGTGCGGTCGCCGCCCTGCGGCACCTCGCGTCCGTGGACCGCGCCGCGGCCTGGAGGCACGCCACCGGTCTCGCCGACCGGCTCGCCGACGCGCTCGGCACGGTCCGGAGCGGGCAGGCGATCACGACCTTCCCGGACCCGGACGGTACGGCGCTCGCCGCGCTCGGCGCCGCGGGCGTGACCGCGAGCGGGCGGGCCGGCCGCCTGCGGCTCGCCTTCCACCTGTGGAACGACGAGGACGACGTCACGCGCGTCGCGGACGTGCTGCGGGCAGTGGGCGGCTTCAGACCTGTGGAGTGAGCCACGTGTCCACGGGTACCGCGCCTCCCGACCGGCGGCCGCCGTGAGGCCGGTACGCTTGCCCGGTACCGTTCCCGCACCGGGCACCCAGTCCGGCGACCACAGGAGTCCCTCTTGGCACCGTCCTCCCGTCTCGACAGCGTCATCGCCCTGGCCAAGGGCCGCGGCTTCGTCTTCCAGTCGGGGGAGATCTACGGCGGATCGCGCTCGGCGTGGGACTACGGGCCCCTCGGCGTGGAGCTCAAGGAGAACATCAAGCGCCAGTGGTGGCAGCGGTTCGTCCGCGGCCGCGGCGACATGGTCGGCCTCGACTCTGCCGTCATCCTGCCCCGCAAGGTGTGGGAGGCGTCCGGGCACGTCGCGACCTTCACCGACCCGCTCGTCGAGTGCCTGCACTGCCACCACCGGTTCCGCGAGGACCACCTCATCGAGGCGTTCGAGGCGAAGAAGGGCCGCGCGCCCGAGGGCGGCATGGCCGAGATCGCCTGCTCGAACTGCGGCACCCGCGGCGAGTGGACCGAGCCCCGGGAGTTCTCCGGCATGCTCAAGACCTACCTCGGCCCGGTCGAGTCGGAGGAGGGGCTGAACTTCCTCCGCCCCGAGACGGCGCAGGGCATCTTCGTCGACTTCGCGCAGGTCGTCACCACCAGCCGCATGAAGCCGCCGTTCGGCATCGGCCAGGTCGGCAAGGCGTTCCGCAACGAGATCACGCCCGGCAACTTCATCTTCCGCACGCGCGAGTTCGAGCAGATGGAGATCGAGTACTTCGTGCCGCCGGCGTCGGTGGGGGAGCACTACGAGCAGTGGATCGCCGACTCGGTCGCGTTCTTCACCGACCTCGGGATCGACCCGGAGAACCTCCGCCGCTTCGACGTGCCGGACGGCGAGCGGGCGCACTACTCCGACGCGACCGCCGACATCGAGTACCGCTTCGGCTTCCAGGGCTCGGAGTGGGGCGAGCTCATGGGCGTCGCGAACCGCACCGACTTCGACCTGAACAACCACATCGAGGCGTCCGGCAAGGACCTCCGGTTCTTCGACCAGGCCGCGAACGAGAAGTACGTGCCGTACGTCATCGAGCCGTCGTTCGGGCTCACGCGTGCGCTCATGGCCTTCCTGCTCGACGCCTACCACGAGGACGAGGCCCCGAACGCGAAGGGCGGCGTCGACAAGCGCACGGTCCTCCGGCTCGACCCCCGCCTCTCGCCGGTCAAGGCCGCGGTCCTGCCGCTGTCCCGCAACGAGCAGCTCTCGCCGGTGGCCCGCGGGCTCGCCGACGACCTGCGCCGGTACTGGAACGTCGACTTCGACGACGCCGGTGCGATCGGTCGTCGCTACCGTCGCCACGACGAGATCGGCACGCCGTTCTGCATCACGGTGGACTTCGACACGCTCGAGGACAAGGCCGTGACCGTGCGGGAGCGCGACACGATGTCGCAGGAGCGCGTCTCGCTCGACCAGCTGCAGGGCTACCTGGCGCAGCGGCTGCTCGGCGCGTAGGGCGTCGGCTCGGCGCGCCGGGCGCCGGAATACCGCCGAGGGCGACGCGTTGCACCGGGCATGAACGACTCTGTCAAGGTCGATGTCTGGTCCGACATCGCGTGCCCCTGGTGCTACATCGGCAAGCGGAAGTTCGAGGCCGGCGTCGCCGCCTTCGCCGCGTCGCCCGAGGCGCAGCCGGTCGAGGTCGAGTACCACTCCTTCGAGCTGAGCCCGGACACCCCCGTCGACTTCGAGGGCACCGAGGCCGAGTTCCTCTCGCAGCACAAGGGGCTCCCCGTCGAGCTGGCCCAACAGATGATCGACCAGGTCGCCGGCATCGCGGCGTCGGTGGACCTGCACTACGACTACGACGCCCTCCGCCACACCAACACCGTGAAGGCGCACCAGGTGATCCACCTGGCCAAGCAGCACGGCAAGCAGCTCGAGATGGTCGAGCGGCTCTTCACCGCGTACTTCGAGCGCGGCGAGCACGTCGGGCAGGACGAGTCCCTGGCGTCGCTCGCCGAGGAGATCGGGCTGGACCGCGACGAGGTCCTCGCGACGCTCCGTGACGACACGCAGCTCGCCGCGGTCCGTGCCGACCAGGCGCAGGCGCAGGCGTTCGGCATCAACGGGGTCCCGTTCTTCGTCATCGACGGCAAGTACGGCGTCTCCGGGGCGCAGGACCCGGCGGCGTTCGAGCAGGTGCTCCGCCAGGTGGTCGCGCTGCGGGACAGCACGCCCGAGGATCTCGCCGAGCAGCGGCAGCGCGCCGCGGACGACGCGGCAGCGGACGCGGCGGTGACCCGGTGACGGACGTCCGCCTCGGCGGCCCGGCCGAGCCGCGCCTCCCGGCCGACGGTCTGGAGGCGCGCCCCGCCCTGCTCACGCTCGTCACGCCCGGCGGGGCGCCGGTCTGCGAGGGCGACTCGTGCTCCGTGCCCGGCGCAGAGGGCGACTGGACCGAGGTCCCCGACTGACCCGGTGCTAGCGGACGGGTTCCTCGTCGGTGATGTCGGCGACGGTCGCGCCGTACGCGGCGACCAGTGCGTCGCCGTCGACGAAGGCGCTCGCGCCGTGGCGTCCGGCGCCGAGGGCGATCCGGCGGCCGAGCACCCGCTCGTCGGCGAACACGGGCAGGTCGCCGGTCGCACCGATGGGGGTGATCGTGCCGCGCTCGTAGCCGGACGCCTCGAGGGCCGTCGCGGCGTCGGGCATCGACAGCTTGTTGACCCCGACGACCGTGCGGAGCTTCTTCCACGCGATGCTGCGGCCCCCGGGGACCAGTGCGAGGAGGAAGCCGCCGTCGTGCCGCTTGACGACGAGGGTCTTGACGACGTCGCCGGGTCCGATGCCGAGGAGCGCCGCGGCCTCGTCGAGCGAGCCCGCCGTGGGGCGTTCGACCACCTCGACCTGCAGGCCGCGGGCGGCGGCGTCGGCGTCGAAGCGGGCGATCGCGGTGTCGGACATGTGGAGAACGCTACCGTCGCGCGTCGACGTGGGAGGATGGAACCGGTATGACGATCACGCAGACACTCCCGAAGCCACTGCGCATCGGCCCGATCGAGGTCGAGGCGCCGGTCGTGCTCGCCCCGATGGCGGGCATCACGAACATGGCCTACCGCCGGCTCTGCCGTGAGTACGGCGCCGGTCTCTACGTCTGCGAGATGATCACCTCGCGCGCGTTGGTCGAGCGCACCCCGGTGTCGATGCAGCTCATCCAGCACCACGAGTCGGAGACCCCGCGGTCGATCCAGCTCTACGGCGTCGAGCCGAACACCGTGGCCGAGGCGGCGACGATCCTCGTGGCCGAGGACCGCGCCGACCACATCGACCTGAACTTCGGGTGCCCGGTGCCCAAGGTCACGCGGAAGGGCGGCGGAGCTGCGCTGCCGTGGAAGACCGACCTCTTCAAGGACCTCGTCGAGAAGACCGTCAAGGCCGCCGGCGACGTCCCCGTGACGGTGAAGATGCGCAAGGGCATCGACGCCGACCACCTGACCTACCTCGACGCGGCGCGCATCGCCCGTGACGCCGGTGTCGCCGCGGTCTCGCTGCACGCCCGCACGGCGAACGAGCACTACTCCGGCCACGCGGACTGGTCGGCGATCGCGACGCTGAAGGAAGCCATCACCGACATCCCCGTGCTCGGCAACGGCGACATCTGGTCCGCCGCCGACGCCCTGCGCATGGTCGACGAGACCGGCTGCGACGGCGTCGTCGTCGGGCGCGGGTGCCTCGGCCGGCCCTGGCTGTTCGGCGACCTGGCGGCGGCGTTCCGTGGCGAGGACGTCCGTGCGATGCCGTCCCTCGGCGACGTCGCCACCGCCTTCCGCCGGCACACCGAACTGCTCGTCGAGTTCTTCGGGTCCGAGGAGCACGGCTGCCGCGACGCCCGGAAGCACGTCTCGTGGTACTTCAAGGGGTACCCGATCGGCGGCGACGTCCGGTCGGCCCTCTCGATGGCGTCGAGCCTGCAGGAGATCGACGACCTGCTCGGGCAGATCGACTGGTCGGCCCCGTACCCGGGCGCCGACGTCGAGGGCCCGCGCGGCCGTGCCGGACACCCCAAGCGCACGGCGCTGCCGGACCGCTGGCTCGAGTCGCGCGACGTCGACGCCGAGTTCCGCAAGGTGCTCGCCGCCGCCGAGCTGCACCACAGCGGCGGATGAGCGCCACCGCCTCGTACGGGCCCGCCGACGCCGAGCGCTGGCTGCCCGAGACCCACGGCAACCGTCGGTCGGACTTCGCCCGTGACCGCGCGCGGCTGCTGCACTCGAGTGCCCTCCGCCGGCTCGCCGCGAAGACGCAGGTGCTCAGCCCGACCACCGGGCTCGACTTCGCCCGGAACCGCCTGACGCACTCGCTCGAGGTCGCGCAGGTCGGCCGGGAGCTCGCCGACTCGCTCGGGCTCGACCCCGACGTGGTGGACACCGCGTGTCTGGCGCACGACATCGGCCACCCGCCGTTCGGGCACAACGGCGAGACCGCCGTGAACGCCTGGGCCGCGGGCATCGGCGGGTTCGAGGGGAACGCGCAGACACTCCGGCTGCTCACCCGGCTCGAGCCGAAGGTGTACGGGGACGGCCCCGACGACGACCGCCCCTACGGGCTCAACCTGACGCGTGCGTCGCTCGACGCGAGCTGCAAGTACCCGTGGCCGGCGGCGCAGGGCGTGGCCGAGGCCTCGTCCGGACGCACCAAGTTCGGGTTCTACGACGACGACCACGACGCCTTCGCGTGGCTCCGGGCCGGCGCTCCCCGCCGGCAGCGGTGCATCGAGGCGCAGGTGATGGACCTGTCCGACGACATCGCGTACTCGGTGCACGACTTCGAGGACGCCGTCGTCGCGGGGTTCATCGACGTCGCCGCACTCGGCGACCGGGTCGGCGAGAACGACATCGTGACGGCGATGCACGCCTGGGTCGGGTCCGACCTCAGCCGCGACGAACTGCTCGAGGCCTTCGACCGGCTGCGGTCGCTGCCGCTGTGGATGACGTCGTACGACGGGTCGCGGCGGGACATGGCGCGGCTCAAGAACCTCACCTCGCAGCTCATCGGGCGGTTCGCGCGGACGGCGACGGCGGCGACGCGCGAGTCCTACGCGTCCGGGTCCCTCGTGCGGTTCGCGGCATCGGTCGTCACCCCGCCGGAGATCATCGGGGAGATCGCCGTGCTCAAGGGCATCGTCGCGGCGTTCGTGATGACGCAGGGCAACCGGCAGCCGGTGTACGAGGACCAGCGTCGGATCCTCACCGAGCTGCTCGACGCCCTGGCCGCCACCGGGAGCGCGGACCTCGAGCCGGGGTTCGCGGCCGACTGGCGCGCGGCGTCCGACGACGCCGGGCGGCTGCGGGCCGTGGTCGACCAGGTCGCGAGCCTGACCGACCAGGGGGCCCTGGCGTGGCACAAGCGGCTCGTGGTGGGGGACCGCGAGCCGGTGCACGTCCCCGTCTGACCCGCGCCCCGTCGGGGAGGCGCGCCGACGTGCCGGTCCGGCACCGCGCCTCCCGTCCGGCGTGCTCTCCACGGGCGGACGCGATCCGTCCGTCGGTGCCACTCGCACGAACTAGGATCATGGGGTGGCTGGCAGGATCGCGCGGAACGACATCGACGAGGTCCGCTCGCGTGTCAACATCGCCGACGTCGTCGGCGACCACGTCACGCTGAAGTCGGCGGGCGTCGGCTCCCTCAAGGGACTCTGCCCGTTCCACGACGAGCGCTCCCCGTCCTTCCACGTCCGGCCCCAGGTCGGGCGGTACCACTGCTTCGGCTGCGGCGAGGACGGCGACGTCTTCGAGTTCATCATCAAGATGGACCACACGACCTTCCAGGAAGCCGTCGAGCGGATGGCGGCGAAGATCGGGTTCACCCTCCACTACGAGGAGGGCGACGGACCCCGCACCGACTACAACCAGCGCGCCCGGCTGATCGCGGCGAACGAGGCGGCGCTGGAGTTCTACCAGTCGCAGCTCACCACCGCCGCTGCCGAGCCCGCCCGTCGGTTCCTCGGGGAGCGCGGGTTCGACCCGGCGGCCGCGCAGCACTTCGGCGTCGGCTTCGCGCCGCAGTCGTACGACGCGACGCGGGAGCACCTGCGCAGCCGGGGCTTCTCGATGGACGAGATCCTGGCCGCGGGGCTGGCCGGTCAGGGCGACCGCTCGCCGTACGACCGCTTCCGGGGACGACTGACGTGGCCGATCCGCGACGTCACCGGCGCGACGATCGGGTTCGGCGCGCGCCGGCTGCTCGAGGACGACAAGGGGCCGAAGTACCTCAACACCCCCGAGACACCGATCTACCACAAGAGCCAGGTGCTCTACGGGCTCGACCTCGCACGGCGGGACATCTCGAAGCAGAAGCAGGTCGTCATCGTCGAGGGCTACACCGACGTGATGGCGTGCCACCTCGCCGGCGTGACCACCGCGGTCGCGACGTGCGGCACCTCGTTCGGGGTCGACCACATCAAGGTGCTGCGACCGATGCTCGGCGACGTCAGCGGGGCTGACCCGAACGCGAACGGCGAGGTCGTGTTCACCTTCGACCCGGACGAGGCCGGGCAGCGCGCGGCCTCGCGGGCCTTCGCGGAGGAGCAGCGCTTCGCGGCGCAGACGTACGTCGCGGTCGCGCCCGGCGGACTCGACCCGTGCGACCTCCGGCTGGCCCGGGGCGACGACGCCATCCGCCGCCTCGTGACCGCCAAGCGCCCGATGTTCGAGTTCATGATCCGCCGGAACCTCGACGGGCACGACCTCGAGACCGTGGAGGGCCGGGTGAACGCCCTGCGCGCCGCCGCACCGGTGCTCGCGGGCATCCGCGACCGCTCCCTCACGCAGGGGTACGTGCGGGAGCTCGCCGGGTGGCTCGGCATGGACATGCCCGACGTCCGCCGTGCCGTCGACGCGGCACGGCAGCGAGCGGGCGCTGCGCGCCAGGACCGGACGGGAGGCTCGGTGCCGGTCGGTCAGGCCGGCCCCGGCGGCGAGCTGGTCGCCCCGCCCGAGGAGCCCGTGGCCGGGCTGCGCCTGCTGCCGAACGACCCGATCACCCGCATGGAACGCGACGCGGTGATGGCGATGGTGCAGCAGCCGAACTACGTCAGCGAGCCGCTCATCTGGCTCGCCGCCGGCGCGACCTTCTCGGCACCGATGCTCGCCGTCGTGCGCGACGCCGTCGTGGCGAACGTCCAGTCGATCGGCGCGGGGGACTGGCTCGACCGGCTCCTGCAGGACGTGCCGGCGCCGTTCCGCGGGCTCGTGCAGGAGCTCGCGCTCGCACCGATCCCCGCCCGGACCGACGAGGACCTCGCGCTCTACGCCCGGAGCATCGTCGTCGCACTCGTGGAGCGGGACCTGCTCGCCCGCAAGGCCTCGCTGCTCGGGCAGTTGCAGCGTGCGGACCCGCACGAGCAGGCCGACCGACGCGCCGAGATCCAGCGTCAGCTCGTCGACATCGACGCGCAGCGCATGCGGCTCCGCGCCGACGCCGAGGCGGCAGCGCAGGGCTGACCCGTCCTCGCCGGGTCGCGTACGGAGCGGACGGCGACGGCGGAGCCGACGGCGACGTCGAGGGCGACGGCGGAGCCGGCGTCCTGCTCGCCGAGCGGGCGGGACACGCCGCGTGCGCAACGCCGGGCGGGCGGAAGTCGTCGGCCGACGACACCGAGGGTGACGGATGCTGCCCGCTGAGTGTGCCGGGCGGGTGTGCCGGTCGGGCGGGCTGGGTGGGCTGGGCGGGGCGGAGGTGGGGCGCGCCTCCCGGCCGGGAGGTGCGGCGGGTC
>NZ_CAJCKG010000069.1:0-12127 GCF_903970945.1 Curtobacterium sp. ME26 | reverse complement strand
GAGGACGGCGTCCCGGGTCATCGGGTGACCCCCTTCCGGTCGGTGGCGGTCTGCGCGGAGCGGGCCGCGCCTCCAGGGCCGGACGTGCGGCGAGCCGCGCGCCGCGCCTGCCGCTCGCGTCGTCGCTGCGCCCGCACGTTGGCGAGTCGCGGGTTGATGACCTCGTCGATGGAGAAGTTGACGAGGGACAGGCCCATCCCGAGCAGCGCGATGAGCAGCCCCGGCGGCACGAACCACCACCAGGCGCCCTGCGCGAGCGCGAACCCGTTCTGCGCGTAGAAGAGCATCGTGCCGAGCGTCGACGAGTTCGATGCGCCGAGGCCCAGGAAGGACAGACCGGCCTCGCCGAGGATCGCCGCGATCACGGCGAACACGAACTGCGACGCGAGCACCGGCAGCAGGTTCGGCAGGATCTCGACCGCGATGACCCGCCACGGTCGTTCGCCGGCGACGCGGGCGGCGGACACGTAGTCGCGGTTGCGGATCGACATCGTCTGCGCCCGCAGGACCCGCGCGGAGCCGGCCCACGACGTGATCGCCAGGACGATCGCGATGGTCCAGAGCCCGCGTGCCTCCTGCGGCACGAGGCCCGAGATGACGATGACGAGCGGCAGCCCCGGGATGACGAGGAAGACGTTCGAGAACAACGAGAACGCCTCGTCCATGATCCCGCCGAGGTACGCGCCGAGGATGCCGAAGAAGGCCGACAGCACCGTCGCGAGCACCCCGACGATGAGCCCGATCTGCAGGCTGCCACGGGTCGCGTACGCCAGCTGGGCGAGGACGTCCTGACCGGTCTGCGTGGTGCCGAGCAGGTTCTCCCCGCTCGGCGCCTGCATCCCGGAGTCGCGGATCGCGTTCGGGTCGCCGACCAGGAACGGGCCGAGCAGCCCGAACGCGGTGACGCCGAGGATGAGCACGATGCCGGTGACGAGCCACGGGGTCATCGTGGGCAGGAAGCGGCGGAGGCCGCCGCGGGGCTTCGCCGAGCGCGCCGTCGCGATGCTGCGCGTCGAGTGGCCGTCGGCCTCCTCGGCGAGCGCTCCGACGGTGGGCTCGGTCTCCTCTTGGATGTTGGTCACGGTCGTGTCCTCCTAGCTCCGGGCCCGGGTGCGCGGGTCGATGAGCCCGTACAGCAGGTCGACGACGAGGTTGGCGCCGAGCACGGCGAGGGTGATGAACAGGAAGATGCCCTGCATGAGCGCGTAGTCGTTGTTCGTGACCGCGGACAGGAGCTTCGACCCGATGCCCGGGTACGAGAACACCTGCTCGGTCACGACCGACCCCGACACGATGAAGCCGAGCGAGATCGCGAACCCGGCGACCGACGGCAGCACGGCGTTGCGGGCGGCGTAGTTGCGGAGCACCTTGCCGGGCGGCAGGCCCTTCGCGAGCGCCGTGGTGATGTAGTCCTCGGACAGCGTCGACACCATCATGTTCCGCATGCCGAGCAGCCAGCCGCCGAGCGAGGCGAGCACGATCGTCGCCGCCGGCAGCACGCCGTACTCGAGCGCCGACATGAGGAACGGGCCGTTGAACCCGGGGTCGAGGACGACGTCGTAGCCGCCCTGGGCCGGGAACAGGTGGAGTCCGGTGGCGAAGAAGTACACCAGGATGAGCGCGAGCCAGAAGTACGGCACGGCGGCGAGCAGCGTGGTGGCCGGCACGAACGAGTCGAGCCAGGTGCCGGGCTTCCACCCGACGAAGGCACCGAGGGCGACGCCGATCACCGCGGCCAGGATCGTGGCGATCCCGACGAGGGCGATGGTCCACGGCAGCGAGCTCCCGATGACCTCGATGACGGGTGCCGGGAAGTAGCTCACCGACACCCCGAGGTCACCGCGGAACACGTTGCCGAGGTACTGCCCGTACTGCACGATGAGCGGCTGCGAGGAGTCGCCACCGAGGAGCAGCTGGTACGCCTCCCTGGTCTCCGGGGTGATCTGCCCGCCGCGCTGCTGCAGCTTGGCGAGCAGGATGTCCACGGGGTTCCCGGGCAGGAGCCGGGGGATGATGAAGTTCAGCGTCAGCGCCGCCCACAGGGCGACGACGTAGAAGCCGATCTTGCGCAGGAAGTACTGCATACGAGTGCTCCTCGGTCGCGGTCCGCCGTCAGCCCTTGACGGGCTTCAGGGCCTTGAACACCTCGGCGTTGTCCGGGCTGGCCCAGATCGCCGGGAAGGCGTACAGGTCGTCCTGGGTCGGCCAGCCGGTGAACTTCGCCGTGTGCACCTCGCTCGTCGTGCCGCCGGTGAGGATCGGGATGTACGGCATGTCCTCGACGAGGTGCTGCTGGATCGTGTCGAGTTCGGGCTGGGTCGCCGCGGTGTCCTCGGGGTTGATCGCCTTGAGCTTCGCGAGCGCGGCGTCGACGTCCGGGTTGCTGTAGCGGGACAGGTTCGTCGCGGCACCCTCGCCGACCTTCGCGGTGTTCGAGGTCGCGAGGTTGTTGTTGTAGAGGTAGTACGGGTTCGCGGTCGGGCCCTGGCCGAGCGAGTCGATCGCGAGCTGGAACTGCCCCTTGGTCTTCTTGTCGGTCCACTCGTTCCACGACGACTGCTGCGCCTTGAGCTCGATGCCCGCGGCCTTGAGCTGCTGGGTCATCGTGTCGATGGCGGTGATGTAGTCGGTCCAGCCGGTGACGACCTCGACGGTCAGCGAGAGCTTCTGCCCGTCCTTGGCGTAGATGCCGTCCGAGCCCTTCTCCCACCCGGCGCCCTCGAGCGTCGAGGCGGCCGCATCGGTGTCGGGCGAGTCCGGCATCACCGCCGGCTCGATCTCCTTCGAGATCATGTCCTGCTGCGTGGTGGTGAGGGCGAAGGTCGGCGAGATGTCGCTCGCGGTGTTCGCGAACGCCAGCGAGTTGAGCTGCTTGCGGTTGATCGCGTCGGCGACGGCGTGCCGGACGGCGGGGTCGGTCTGCGGTCCGGAGCACCCGAGGTCGGTGTTCGCGCAGGTGATCAGGGCCATCTGGTTCTGCCCGATCGTGATGCCGTCGTAGCCCGGGTAGTTGCCCTTGATGTCGTCCATGTTCGGGACGGGGCCGGTCTGCCAGTCGATCGAACCCTGCTTGAGCGCGTCGGCGCCGGCGGTGTTGCCGGAGAGCGACAGGTAGCGGACCGTCTTGACCTCCGGGGCACCGCCCCAGTAGTCCTCGTTCGCGGTCAGGGTGAACGCCTGCGCCTTGAAGTTGCCGAGCGTGTACGGGCCGGTGCCGACCGGCTCGCGCATGACGTCGGTGGCGGGGTCGATGTCCTTCCACAGGTGCTCGGGCACGATCCAGGTCTTGCCGAGCAGGTTCGGGCCGAGCACGAACGACGGCTCGTCGAACGAGACGACGACCTTCGAGTCGCCCTCGGCCTTCGCGGTGCCGGTGTAGCCGATCGAGTTGAGCGACTTGTCCTGCTTGAGCATGTCGAGGGTGAACACGACGTCCTTCGCCGTGAAGGGCTTGCCGTCGCTCCACTTCGCACCCTCGCGGAGCTCGATGGTCAGCTGCGTGCCGTCGGCGTTCCACTCGTAGCTCTTGCCGAGGAGCGGCTTGGGGTCCTCGGTGTTCACGTTGGTGATGAAGAAGAGGCTCTCGTAGATGGTGCCGATGCCGCCGATGTTCGACGGGGACCACGGGTTGAAGTTGATCTGGTAGTCGCCGGACTGCCCGGTGTAGGCGACGAGGGTGCTCGCGGAGTCGGACGACGCCGCGGTCCCGCTCGAGCTGCAGCCGGTCAGGGCGAGCCCGGCGGTGGTGACGATGGCCGCGGCTGCGATGGCGAGCCGCCGTGAACGGTTGAGTACTGACATCGTTGTCCTCTCGGTCTGCTCCGTCGCAGTCCAGTTCGTTGACGGCGATTGTTACACGGCTAAACTAACCCGGTCAAGCATCTGCACGACGAACTGAGGAGGCGCGATGGAGCGCACGACACTGGACGGCCCCTGGACCCTCGAGGCGGTGACCGGTCCGGCGGAGTCCGAGCCGTTCCGGACCCCCACCGAGGCGGTGGTGCCGGGATGCGTGCACACCGACCTCCTCCGCGCGGGGCGGATCCCGGACCCGTTCGACGGCGACGGCGAGGCGGCGACCCAGTGGATCGGCGACACCGTGTGGCGCTACCGCCGCACTCTCACCTGGGACAGCACGGACACCGAGCACGTCGTCGGCACGGGTACCGCGGAACGGCACGACCTCGTGGCCGAGGGGCTCGACACCCTCGCGACGATCGAGCTGAACGGGCTGGTCGTCGGCACGACCGCGAACCAGCACCGCTCCTACCGGTTCCCGGTCGGCCACCTCCTCCGACCGGGCGACAACGAGCTCGTGGTCACGTTCGACGCACCGGTGCCGGCCGCCGTCCGGCTGTCCGAGCAGCACGGCGGCGAGCTCCCCCACGTCAACCACCACCCGTACAACGCGCTCCGCAAGAACGCGTCGAACTTCGGCTGGGACTGGGGCGTCGACGTCGCCACGAGCGGCATCTGGCGCTCGATCGGCATCGAGTCCTGGAGCGGTGTGCGGATCGCCGCGGTCCGCCCCCTCGTCGACGTCGACGGCGCCACCGGCGTGCTCACCGCGCACGTCGACGTCGAGCACGCTGGCACCACCGGCGGCTTCCGCCAGCACATCGGCTCGGCTCCGGTGACCGACGGCACCACCGGCACCGGCCTGGAGGCGCGCGTCACCGTCTCCGGACACGGCGCGTCCGTCTCCGGGTCGCGTCCGGTCTCCGGCGGTCGCGCCGCCGGGTCCGCTGCGGTCCGCCTCGAGCTCCCCGACGTCGCGGTCTGGTGGCCGCGGGGCCACGGCGAGCAGCCGCTCTACGACGTCCGCGTCGAGGTCGGTGACGACGTCTGGACCGGCCGCGTCGGCTTCCGGACGGTCACGCTCGACACCGCTGCCGACGCCGGCGGTGCGCCGTTCCTGCTCCGGGTCAACGACGAGCCCGTGATCGTGCGCGGCGCGAACTGGATCCCGGACCATGCGTACCTGATCGAGATGACGCCGGAGCGCTACACCGAGCGCATCGACGACGCGATCGAGGCGAACGTCAACCTGCTCCGCATCTGGGGCGGCGGGATCTACGAGTCCGACGACCTGTACGACCGCTGCGACGAACTCGGCGTGCTCGTGTGGCAGGACTTCCTCTTCGCCTGCGCCGCCTACGCCGAGGAACCCTGGCTCGCCGACGAGGTCGAGCCCGAGGTCCGCGAAGCGGTCACCCGCCTCAGCCCACACCCGTCGCTCGTGGTCTGGAACGGCAACAACGAGAACCTCGTCGCGTACGCCGAGTGGGGCTGGCGGCCGTCGCTCGTCGGGCGGACCTGGGGCAACGGGTACTACCGGTCCCTGCTGCCCGCGGTCGTCGCCGAGCTCGACCCGACCCGGCCGTACACCCCGGGCAGCCCGTTCTCGTTCGACGAGTACCTGCACCCGAACGACGACCGCAACGGCACCGTGCACATCTGGGACGTCTGGAACACGAAGGACTACACCGCCTACGCCGACTGGCACCCCCGGTTCGTGGCCGAGTTCGGGTACCAGGGCCCGCCCGCCTGGTCGACGCTCACCGCCGTGGTGCACGACGAGCCCCTCGACCCGGACGGCCACGAGATGCTCGTGCACCAGAAGGCGCACGAGGGCAACCGGAAGCTCGCGGACGGCATGCGCGGACACCTGCCCGAGCCGCGGAACATCGAGGACTGGCACTGGGCGGCGCAGCTGAACCAGGCGCACGCGATCCGGTTCGGCATGGACTGGTTCCGGTCCCGCACGCCCGACAACACCGGCATGGTCGTCTGGCAGCTGAACGACGACTGGCCCGTGGTCTCGTGGGCGCTCGTCGACCACGCCGGGCACCGGAAGCCCGTCTGGTACGCCGTGCGGCAGGCCTACCGTCCGGTCCTCGCCACCGTGCAGCCGTCGGAGGACGGTGCCGGCACGGAGGTCGTCGTCGTGAACGCCGGCGCCGGTGCGGTCACGGACGACCTCGTCGTCGAGCGGCGGTCCTTCGACGGCACGGTGCTCGCGTCGACGAGCGCGTCCGTGACGGTTGCCCCGGCGGACGCGGTACGGGTGCCGCTGCCGGCCGAGGTCGCCCGGTCCGAGGACCCCGCCGGCGAGGTCCTCGTCGTCACCGGCACGTCCTCCGGTCGGCGGGTGCACGACCTCGCCGAGGTGGTGGACCAGCGACTCGCGCGCCGACCGTTCACGACCGAGGTGGAGCCGACCGACGACGGCGCCCGGGTCACGGTCACGGCGACCGGGTACGTCCGCGACCTGTCGCTCTTCCCGGACCGGCTCGTGGCGAGCGCCCGCGTGGACGAGGGTCTGGTGTCCCTGCTGCCGGGCGAGCACGTCGTGTTCACCGTGTCCCGCGTGCCGGGCGTCGACGCCGAGGCGCTCGTCGGCCCGCTGGTCCTCCGGCACGCCGGCGACCTGCTCGACTGACGTGGAACGACGATCGGGGCCCTGCATGTGCAGGGCCCCGTTGGTCGTTGCGTCAGACCGCCTGCGCCTCGAGCACCAGCGCGGTGCCGGGCGCGAGCGACGGCAGCCGGACCCCGAGGTCCTCGAGCACCGCTCCGGACAGCTCGACGCTCCCCCGCTCGAGCCACGGCGTCCGGGTGACGTCCACGCCCTTCGGCACGCGCAGCCCGGTCACCGGCGCCACCCGGTAGCGCCGGCGGCGGTCGAGCCCACGGAAGCGCAGCGGCACCGCGAGCGCCCGCGGTCCGGTCTCCGTCCGGACGACCCGCGCGAGCGCGCGGTCCCGGTCGGCGCCGACGACGACGGTCGTCGCGAGCCCCGCGTCCCCGAGGTCCACGTGGTGCACCCGCCCGGAGTGCAGCAGCCCGCGTTCCCGCTTGTAGAGCGCCGTCCACTCCCGCAGCCGGTCGCGCTCGGCGGCCGTGCAGCGCGTGACGTCCGTCTCGATGCCGGCGCTGCCGAACAGCGACACCGCCATCCGGAAGTCCAGGTCGAGGTGTCGGCCCGTGGTGTGGGAGACCTCGGGGCCGACGTGCGAGCCGATCAGCTCCGGCGGCAGCAGCAGCTCCGTCCACCGCTGGATCGCGAGCCGCTCCATCGCGTCGTTCGAGTCCGAGGCCCACACCCGGTCGGTCCGCTCGAGCACCCCGAGGTCGACCCGGGCGCCGCCGGAGGCACAGGCCTCGATCTCGAGCCACGGGTGTCGTCGGCGCAGCTCGTCCATCACGGCGTACACCCCGCGCGTGTGGGCACCGAGGCCGACCCGTCCCGCGTGCACGGTCTGCACGACGTCGCGGTTCTGGTCCCACTTCACGAAGTCCACGTGGTGCTCCTCGATCACCGCGGACATCCGGTCGAGCACGTGCTCGCGGACATCGGCGCGCGCGAAGTCGAGCGTGTACTCGTGCCGCCAGGTCCGCGCCCGGTCGGGGTCCTGCAGGAACCAGTCCGGGTGCGCCTCGGCCAGGGCGGACACCGGGCTGACGCACTCCGGCTCGAACCAGAGCCCGAAGTCCATCCCGAGCGCGCGCACCCCGTCGACCAGCGGGCCGAGCCCGTCCGGCCAGACCTCGGCGTCCACCGTCCAGTCGCCGAGCGACGTCGTGTCGGACCGGCGGCCGGTGAACCAGCCGTCGTCGAGCACGAACCGCTCGACCCCGACGTCGGCCGCCGCTCGGGCCAGCTCGAGCAGCGGTTCCAGCTCCTGCCGGAAGTACACCGCCTCCCACGTGTTGAGGACGACCGGTCGCGGGCTGACCGGGTGCCCCGGGCGTGCACGCAACGAGTCGTGCAGTCGCGCCGACAGCCCGTCGAGTCCGCCGTCGCTCCACACGAAGACCGTCTCGGGTGCCGTGAACCCCTCCGCCGGTCGGAGCACCACCTCGCCCGCCCGCAGCAGTTCGCCCGCGCCGAGCAGGGTCCGCGCCTCCGCCAGCCGGTCGATGCGGTGCACGGTGTCCGCACTCCACGCCGGGTGCACCGCCCACAGCTCGCCGAGCGCGTCGTCGAAGCCGGTCGTGCCGAGGATCGTCAGGGTCGGGGCGTCGTGACCCGTCCGACCGCGGCGGCTCTCGCGCACGTGCACCCCGTCGGTCAGGGCCCGTCGCTGCGGGGTCCGCTCGCGCGTCCACTTCCCGGCCAGGTCGAGCACCTCGGTAGCACGCTCCCCCACCGGCAGCACGGCTTCGAGCGCGGTCAGCTCGACGTCCTCGACACCGGTGTTGGTGACCGTCTGCCGCACCCGGAGCACGCCGGCGGCATCGAGGGCGAGGACGATCGACAGCGTCAGCTCGTCCGACACCGCGTCGACCACGAGCTCGGTGTCGGTCCCGGCGACCGCGGCCTCGTGCCAGACGGGGACGAGCGGTCGCCCGCCGACCTGCCCGGCGATCCCCGGTCGCCCCTCCCACCCGTCGTGCTCGGTGGGCAGCAGCGTCAGCGGCCACGCGGCGTCGTAGGCGCTCGGCGAGACCGCACGGTCCTGCGCGAGCACGAGGTCCGCGGCGTCCGCGGCCGCGACCGGTCCGGTGTCCCGACCCCAGTGCAGCACCTCGGGCAGCCCGTCCGGACGACTCGCGAGCACCAGCGCGACGCCGCCCCCGCGCAGCACGTGCACGGTCCGCTCCGGCAGCCCGGCCTCGGTGACGGCGCGCTCCACGACGGTCATGCGGTCACCGCCTCGAGCAGCACGCGGACGCGACCGGCGGGCACGACGGTCTCCGGGCCCTGCCCGGAGCCGTCGAGCAGGTCCGTGCCGGAGGCGACGACCGTGACGTCCTCGTCGCGGTGGTTGAGGAGGAAGAGGATCCCGCAACCGTCGTCGCGGACGCGACGCACCGCCTCCAGGCCGGGAGGCGCGGTGACCGTCCGCGGGACCGCCCGCTCCTCGACGATCCGGTCCACGATCCGCTGCACGCCGTCCTGCTCGAGCATCGCGGAGACGTACCAGGCGCCGCCACCGGCGGCGCGGCGGGTCACCGCCGGACGACCGGCGAGCGGGCCGTCGACGTGCCGGAGCACGACGTCGGCGTCCTCGACCACCAGGTCCTCGGCCCAGTCGGTGACGAGCGTGCCGTCGTCGAGCCGCGCGTGCTGGTCGCGCTGGAGCGGGACGAACTCCTCCGCCCACACGCCCAGGACGTCGCGGAAGGCACCCGGGTAGCCGCCGGGCAGCACCCGCGCGGTCTCGTCCACGATGCCCGACGCGTAGGTGACGAGCAGGGTCGCGCCGCGGTCGACCACGGCGCTGATGCGCGCTGCCGAGGCCGCGTCGACGACGAACAGCGTCGGCAGGACGACCACGTCGTACCCGCTCAGGTCGGCGTCGAGCGGGACCACGTCCGTGGTGACCTGCCGACGCCAGAACGCGGTGTGCCACGCCCGGACCTCGCGCCCGTACCGGAGCCCCCGGTGCGGCTTGAGCCCGGCCTGCAGTGCCCAGCCCGACGCCTCGTCCACGACGATCGCGACCCGGGCGGCTTCGACGGGTGCGCCCTGCACCGGGGCGAGCGCCTCGAGCGCACGGCCGAGGGCGCACACCTCACGCCAGACGCGGGTGCGGGTGCCGGCGTGCTGGACCATCGCGGAGTGGAACTGCTCGGCACCCGCGGTCGAGGCGCGCCACTGGAAGAACAGCGCGCCGTCCGACCCCCGGGCGACGTGCGCGAGGGAGTTCCGGATCAGCTCGCCGGGCTCCTTCGCCCGGTTGCGCTGCTGCCAGCTCGGCCCGCCGGTCGAGTGCTCCATGAGCAGCCACGGGGTCCGACCGCGGGCGATGCCGCGCATCCGGTCGGCGGAGGCCGCGAGGTCCTCGGCCCGGTCCGGGTCGTCCACCAGCGTGTAGTGGTCGTTCGCGGGGATGGCGACGTGCTCTGCCCACCCGGCGTAGTCGACCACGTGCGAGCCGGCGCCGACCATGAAGTTCGTGGTGACCGGCACGTCCGAGTGCCGCTCGATGGCGTCGCGCTCGGCCGTGTAGTGCGCCAGCAGGGCGTCCGAGGAGTACCGCTCGAAGTCGAGGGCCAGGCCCGGGTTCGGCGCGCCGCCGACACCGCGGGGCGGCGAGACCTCCTCGAACGACGTGTAGGTGTGGCCCCAGAAGGCCGTGCCCCAGGCCGCGTTCGCCGCGTCGACGTCCGGGTACCTCGCCCGGAGCCACCGCCGGAAGTCCGCTGCCGACACCTCGCAGAAGCATCGGGCGTTGCCACCGCCGAGCTCGTTGCTGACGTGCCACAGCCGCACGGCGGGGTGCCGGCCGTACCGATCGGCCATCGCGTCGACGATGCGCAGGGCGTGCTCGCGGAACACCGGGGACGCAGGGCACCACCCGAGCCGGCCCCCGGGGCGTTCGCGCCGCTCGGTGGCGTCGACCGGCAGCACCTCGGGGTGCGCGGTCAGCAGCCAGTTCGGCGGGGCCGCCGTCGGGGTCGCGAGGTCGACCGCGATGCCGTTGGCGTGCAGCAGGTCGAGTACCTCGTCGAGCCAGGACCACGTGAACTCCCCCGGCGACCGCTCGAGCAGCGCCCACGAGAACACCCCGACCGTGACCAGGTTCACGCCGGCCTCCCGCATCAGGCGGACGTCCTCTCCCCACACCTCGCGCGGCCACTGCTCGGGACTGTAGTCACCTCCGAAGGACAGACCCTCGGTGGGCCAGGGCACGGAACGGGCAGCGGTCACGGCATCTCCTTCGACGGTGGACCGCACCAGCATCCCGTCCGCGCCGGGTCTTTGTCAACTTGTGAAACTAACGCGTGCTCCGTCAGGAGCGGAGGGACCGGCGGATGGCCAGCACGGCCGCTGCACGGGCCCACTCGGAGAACTCGAACGGCTGCACCACGACGGTGACGGCCGCCTCGTACGGGCGGAGCCCCTGCCGGAACGCCTCCTCGACCTCGGCCCGCGCGATGTCGTGGACCGGCAGCCCGTCACCCGTGAGCACGATCGACTCCGGGTCGACCAGGGTGACCACCGTCGAGAGCAGCACCCCGAGCGCCGTACCGGCGTCGCGGAAGGCCTGGAGGGCACGCGGCTCCCCGTCACGGGCACGCTCGACCACCGCCGCGTACTCGTCGTCCCCGGCTCCGGCGTTCCTGGCGATGATCGAGCTCGGCAGGTAGCTCGAGACACACCCGTGGTGTCCCACCCCGCAGTCGGGCCCGCCGCCGTACACCGGCAGGTGCCCGACGCGGCCGAAGCGACCGTGCGCCCCCTCGGACACCTCGCCGTTGGTGACGAGCCCGAAGCCCACGCCCGTGCCGACCGTGACGAGCGCCATGGACCGGACCCCTGCGCCCGCGCCGATCCAGTGCTCCTTCGCCGTCAGGGCGTCGACGTCGTTCGCCGTGTGGGTCACGAGACCGGTCCGCTCCTCCAACAGGGCCGCGAGCGGCACGTCCCGCCATCCGAGGAACTGCGAGACCTCGACGACGGCGACGTCGTCCCGGGTCACGACGTCACCCGGCACGGAGACACCGAGGGAGCACACCGCCGGCGACGCCCGACGGAGCACCTGCACCATCGCCGCCAGCTGGTCGACGAGCGCCCGCGGCTCGGTGTCCGGCACCGCTTCTTCATGGAGTGCCAGGACACGACCGTCGAGGTCGGTCACGGCCGCGTAGAGACGGTCGGGCGTGAGCTTGACGCCGAGGAACTCCCACCGGCCCGTACTGGCGCGCAGGAGCTCCGAAGGCCGCCCGGTGACACCGCGCACCCCCGTGCCGACCTCCGTCACGAACCCGTGCTCCTGAAGGGTTCGGACCGCTCGCGTCAGGCTCGCCCGCGACAGTCCGAGGGACCGCGCGATCTCCGCCCGGGAGAGCACACCGTGCACGACGATCTCCCGCAGTGCCGCGCGGGTGGCATCGGTCAACACCGGCCACGAGGCTCCCGGCTCCGGCGGCGTGACCTCGAGCAGATCGGTCATCGCTCTCCTTCGTCGTCGGCCGATCATACTGCCGCGGATGCGTGCTGCCGACGCCACGAACGCAAAAAACCCCTGACCATGACTGGTCAGGGGTTCCCTGGTGTTGCAAAGGTGAGTCCGGCGGCGTCCTACTCTCCCACAAGGTCCCCCTTGCAGTACCATCGGCGCTGAGAGGCTTAGCTTCCGGGTTCGGAATGTGACCGGGCGTTTCCCTCTCGCTA
>NZ_CAJCKG010000068.1:0-12314 GCF_903970945.1 Curtobacterium sp. ME26 | reverse complement strand
CTCGGGCCCCGCGGTCAGCGCGCCGGCGGCCCCCCGCCCGGCCGTCACCTCCTCGCCGGCGCCCCCCGCGCCCCACCGCGCGCGCCCGCCTCGGCGCGAGCGTCACCCTCCGCGACCCGCACCGGCTCGACGTCACCGGGCCGACGCACTTCTCGGGCGCCGAGGTCAGCTGCCCGCCGGCGCTCCGCCCGGCGGTCGTCATCCTGCTGGCGATGCTCGCGGCGAAGGGCGAGAGCGTGCTCCGCAACGTGGGCATCATCGCCCGCGGGTACGAGCAGCTGCAGGAGCGCCTGAACTCGCTCGGCGCGTCGATCGAGACGTTCCACGACTGACCCCACCGGCACGGTCGTGCCGACCACCGCAGCCTCCGCGCCCGGCGCACCGACGGCCCGTCCCCGCAAGTGGGGACGGGCCGTCACCCGTCCTGCGGAACGCACCGGTGCCTCCAGGCCGTCTGCCAGGCCGGACGGACACGTCGTCCAGGTGCCACGGGCTGCATGGGGTGATGGCCACGAGATCGCTCCTGACCCTGCCGCTCGTCCTCACCCTGTCGGCGGCCGCCGTCGCGTGGGTCGTCCTCGGCCCCGCCGCCGCCCTGGCGTTCGCAGCGCTCGCGCTGCTCGAGATCGCGACGGCGGCTGACTCGTCCGTCCCGATGGCGGGGATCGCCGGCCGCCTGCACTCCCCCGCACGGCGCCTGTTCCTGTCGCTCGGCATCGTCGCGGGCGTCCTCGCGATGCGACTCGCCCTGCCGCCGGCGGCGGTCGCCGTGGGCGGTGTGACCGACCCCGCGTCGGCTGTCGACGAGGCGGTGTTCGCGCCGGGGTCGTTCACCGCGCACCTCGCCGAGGTCCGTCCCGCCCTCGCCGCCTTCGGCGCCGCGTTCATCTGGCTCGTCTTCGCCGAGTACCTCTTCAACACCGACCGCCTGTCGCGTCGGTCCTGGTTGGGCGGCCTGGAGGCGCGGCTCGCCCGGGTCGCGCGTCCTCGCGTCTGGGCGCTGGTCACCGCCGTCGCCGGGGTGCTGGTCACCACGTCGCTCGTGGGGGCCGACGACGGCTGGGCGGTCACCACGGTGCTCCCGGTCGCCCTGGGCGGGGTCGCCGGCACCGGCGCCTACCTCGGGTCGAAGCGCGTCGCCGCGTGGTCGTTGCGCGGCCTCGGTGGGACCGACACCGGGTCCGTCGCGACGGGAGGCTCGTGGCGCGTCCACACCTACGCCTCGACGGTCGTGTTCGAACGCGGGCTCGTCGTCTCCATGCTGTTCGAGATCCTCGACGGCGTGTACAGCCTGTCCGGCTCCGGGCTGCTCGGCGGTGACGGGCTCGGCGCGCTCGAACAGGCGACGGTCGCGGTCGCGGCGATCGGGGTCGGCGCGGTGTTCCTGGCGCGGCTCACCTCGCGGCTCGACCAGTCGGCCGGGCTGCAGCGGCTGCGGTACCTGAAGGCCGGCGCCGCGTACGTGCTCGGCGTCCTGGCGGTGCTGCTCTGGACGAGCCTGCTCGTCCCGGTCCCCGGGATCGTCGTCGCGTGGTTCGGCAGCGTCGTGATCGGGCTCGCGCTGGCCACCTCGCTGCCGTGGCGGGCGTGGGCGCGACGGCTCCGACGACGACGGGTGACCGCGGGCTGAGTCCCGAGGACGCGGATCGGGAAGGTCTCGCAGTACCGGCGGCGTTGACTGACGCGTCCGACGAACCGCGAGGAGATCCGTGCTCGGTCCTGAACTGGTGGTCGCCCTCGGGCTCGCCATCGCCCTGACGGCGGCCGTCGCCGACCGCATCCGGGTGGCCCCTCCCGTGCTGCTGCTCGTGATCGGCGCGCTGCTCGCCTTCGTGCCGACGTTCGCCCGCGTGGAGCTGCCCGCCGACGCCGTCCTCCTGCTGTTCCTCCCGGCGCTCCTGTACTGGGAGAGCCTGACGACGTCGCTCCGCGAGATCCGCAAGAACCTGCGCGGCATCGTCCTCATGGGCACCCTGCTCGTCGTCGTGACGGCCGGGGTCGTCGCCACCCTCCTGCACCTGCTCGGCATGCCGTGGGGGCCCGCCTGGGTGCTCGGCGCAGCGGTCGCGCCCACGGACGCCACCGCCGTCGGCGTGCTCACGAAGATGCTGCCGCGACGCAACGTCACGGTGCTCCGCGCGGAGAGCCTGGTGAACGACGGCACGACGCTCGTCGTCTACGGCATCGCGGTCGCCGTGACGGTGGGCACGCAGGAGCTGACGTTCTGGAACGTGTCCGGCATGCTCGTGCTCTCCTACGTGGGCGGCGTGGCGGCCGGGCTGCTGGCCGCGTGGCTCGGCTCGCTCGTGCTGCGTCGCGTCGACACCGTCGTGCTCGAGAACATGGTCACGCTGCTCGTGCCCTTCGCGGCGTTCCTCGGCGCCGAGGCGATCGGTGCGTCCGGCGTGCTCGCCGTCGTCGCCGCCGGCATCGTGGTGAGCCAGGTCGCGCCGAAGCTCGACCGGGCGGAGACCCGGCAGCAGGTCCGCGCCTTCTGGTCGTTCCTGACGTACCTGCTCAACGGCGCGTTGTTCGTGCTCGTGGGCATCGAGGCGATGGTCGCCGCGCGGCAGCTCGAGGCCCGCGAGCTGTGGACCGGGGTCGGGCTCGTGCTCGCCGTCTCCGTCGTGCTCGTCCTCGTGCGGTTCGCCTTCGAGGGCGCTCTCGGCGGCACCGTCTGGCTGGTGACCCGACGGTTCGGGGGCGAGCCCCGCGAGGGACGGCGCGACCGGCTCGTCAGCGGGTTCGCCGGGTTCCGCGGCGCGGTGTCCCTGGCGATGGCGGTCGCGGTCCCCCGCACGCTCGAGTCGGGCGGCGCCTTCCCCGACCGCGACCTCATCGTGTTCGTCACCGCCGGTGTCGTCGTCGTCACGATCGTCGGACAGGCGCTCGTCCTGCCCGCCGTGCTCCGTCGCGCGGCCCTCCCCGAGGACGAGTCGGTCGGCGAGGAGCGCCGCTACGCCGAGCGGACGGCGGTCGAGGAAGCGCTCGACGCACTCCCCCGACTCGCTCGCAAGGCCGGGGCCGACCGGGCCGCGGTCGAGCGGGTGCGGAAGGACCTCGAGGCGCACCTCGACGTCATCCAGGCCCGCGAGGAGGACGACGACGACCACCCGGCGCTGCAGCGGCACGACACCACGGTCGCGCTCGAGCTCGCGCTGGTCCGGCACAAGGCGGCGACGCTCCTGCGGCTCCGCGACGCGGACGAGATCGACGACCTGGTGCTCCGGCAGGTCCGTGCGGGCTACGACGCCGAGGAGGCGCGGCTCGAGGGGTCGACGCCGCCCTGAGTCCGCCACGGGGCGGCTCGGGCCGCTGCGGTTCCGGGGGCCGCGGCGCCCCAGATGTCGAGGACGCCGTCGACCGCGGCGTCGCGCAGCGTCCGCAGCGGCACCGGCCTTCGCGACCGATGACGGCCCGTCGTCTGATCACGTCTCAGCCACGTCCGTCCGACCGTTCCGACGTCCCCGCCGGCCAGTGATCGCGCGCGACCTCCGTCATCGGGACGTCCCGCCGGTCGCTCGCGTTCGGGTCCTTGCCCTCCGCGGACCAGAGCGGCGGGTACATCGAGAAGCCGCGGTCGAGCGCGAGGGCAGCGACGTCAGCAGCCCATCCGTCCCACCGGAGCGATCCGTAGAAGTGCCCGATCGCGTCGGTGAGCATCGCCGTGAGGAACTCGCTGTGCGTGAGGTCGAGGCCTTCCCACCGGAGGCTGTCGGGGGCGAAGTAGTACACGCGCCCGTCTCCGACACCGAGCGAGCCGCCGTCGAGCGCGAACACGCCACCGAGCACGTCGAAGCCGACGACGCACCGTCCCGACGAGTCCGTGTGGGCGTCCAGCACCGACGGGAGCCGTCCCCCGGCACCGCCGAGGAGGCGGAGCCAGCCGTGGTCGACGGTGATCCCCCCGGTGTGCGCGATCAGGGCGCCGAGGTACGACCGTTCGGTGAGACCGAGGTGTGCCCGGTCTGCGGCGGACCCACCCTCGAGGACCTGCGCGGCCGGTGCCGCAGCGATCAGGCCGGACAGTTCGGGCCAGGCGTCCTGCGAGAGCTTCGTCACCCGGGGATCGTCGCACGGCCGCCGGTCGGCCACGGACCCCCGGACGCATCGATGCGATCAGGTCCCGTGTAGACACGCAGTCGTGAGGAACGACGGGACGGGGCCGGACGGCCGCTGGGCAGTACCGCTGCGCCGCGTCTTCCCCTGGTGGTACCTGATCGGCGCGGCGGCGACGATGGTCGTGCTGATCCTGCTGGACCCCGAGGGTGGGCAAGCGGTCATCGCCCTGTGGGGTCCGACGATCGGCATCACCGTCCGCGACCGGGAGAAGGACGCACCGGGAGCGACTGGACCAGGATCTCCCCGTCGACCGAGCATCGTTGCTGTCGCCGCTCTGGCTCGAACCGGTGTGCGCAGCGCTGATCGCCGGGTTCGCAGTCGGCATCGGCCTCCTGCTCGATGCACTCTTCGGCCACCGGACGTTCGTCACGGTGCAGGTGGGGCTGAGCATCCTCGTCAGCAGCGCGGTCGGGTTCGTGCTGCTGCTCGTCATCCTCCGCGCGCGCCGTCGGCGGAGGAGGACGACCGTCTCAGTGCCGGATCTTCCGCTGCACGCTCCGCAGGAGCGTGAGTGCGACGGCGTCAGGGACACCGGTCGTCGTCTCCCAGTCGACCCCCGACCCGACGACGTCTGAAGCGAAGGCCACCTCCGTCGCCAGGAGCGCCCGACGCCAGTCGGTCGGCGGCAACGCCGCGCCGCGTTCGAGCGACTCCCGGATCCTCCGGCTCTGCTCGAAGAAGTCCGTTGCACCCGCGAAGCCGAACGCCCGGGCCAGGGTCTCGGTGAGGTGTACTGGTCCGCCCCATTCCCGCAGGCCCGCGAGCACGAGCTGTACTTCGTCCTCGATCAGTCCGAGGTCCTCCGCAGATGCCACGGCGTCACCTTCTCACGCGGAAGTCAGTGCTCCGACTCCGCAGTCGTCGGCCTGCTGAACAGGTTGACGACGTTGCCGTCGGGATCCCGCACGAGTGCCGAGCGGTTGCCCCACGGCATCGTGGTCGGTGCGAGCACGACGTCCTCCGGCGCGGGCTGGAGCCGGGCGAAGTCACCGTCGACGTCGGCGACCTCGAACTCGATGAACACGGAGCGGTTCGTCGCCGGGACGAGCGCGCCGCCGAGCATCGCGACGGTCGCGGTGCTGGCGATCGCGAGGACGGCGCCGGTGCCGCCGAACTGCGCGAAGACCGGAGCGGGGCGCTCCGCTCGCTGACCGGTGAGGTTCTCGTAGAACGTGACGAGACCGTCGAGGTCGTCGGTGACGATGCGGACGGATGCGAACGACATGGGGCTCCTTCGGTGGTGCTGATGGTGTCCCACCAGCGTCGCCGGTCGTCGCGACAGCGTCCTGTCGGTGTTTCCGAGATCGGTGTCCCCGAGATCGGTGTTCCCGGGATCGGTGTCGGTGATCAGTCGTCGACGACGGACCGGAGCCGTCCGTACTGGATCGCGAGGTCCTCGGCACGGAGTGCGCGCATTTGCGGTCGCTCGTCGGTCACCCTGATCGAGCGCATCCGGTCGGCACGGAATGCCCGCACTCCGTCGCGGAGTCGGCACCAGGCGATGAGGTACCACTGCCCGTCCTTCTCGATCGACCCCAACGGCTCGACGTCGCGACTGGTCTCCGCACCGGCGGCGTCCAGGTAGTGCAGCTGCACGACGCGGTCGGCGCGCAGTGCCTCGGCGAACTCGACCGGCGCGGCCGGCTCCTCCTCGCTCTCGAGGAAGTGCACCCGGGCTGCGAAGGCGCTGGCGCGCGCCGCTTCCGGGTCCGGCATGACCGCGAGCAGCTTCCGAGCGGCGGTCCGAGCGGAGTGGCGGAACGGGCTGTGACGGAGCGCGCCGAGCCCGATCAGCACCGCGAGGGCCTCGTCCGGCGTGAACCCCGCCGGGCCGAGCGTCGCCGACGCGTCGATGACGTAGCCGCCGGTCCGTCCGGGTTCCGCCCAGATCGGCAGTCCCGACGACTGCAGTGCTGCGAGGTCCCGCTCGATGGTCCGGACGGACACCTCGAAGCGTTCCGCGAGCCGTCGCGCGCTCCGTGGCCGCGGTGACGCGGCGCGCAGTTCCTCCACGAGGCCGTAGAGACGATCGGTCCGGTTCACCGACCCATCATCCGACACGGCGACCACCGCGGCGCCGGCGGGACCACCCCGACCGCTGCCACGAGCACGAAATGACCGGCTCCCCGAGGGAGGTGACGACAGCCCCTCCCAGCGGGCTCCCCGCAGTCGTACGGTCGGGACATGACCGCCGACCCTGCAGCCCAGCGAGAGCGCGACGAGGAGCCCCGCATGACCGACGTGACGTTCGAGCAACCGTTCCCGATCGGCGAGGAAAACGACGCCTACGCCCAGTACTTCACCGGCCGGAGCTACCTCGCGCCCCTCACCGACGGTGTACCCGTCGTCAGCAACGTCACCTTCGAACCCGGCTGCCGCAACGACTGGCACGTGCACCACGGCACCGGCGGCGGCGACCAGATCCTCCTCTGCACCGCCGGCTCCGGCTGGTACCAGGCCGAAGGCTCCGACCCCGTCAGCATGACCCCGGGCACCACCGTCCGCGTCCCTGCCGGGACCAAGCACTGGCACGGTGCGAAGGCCGACTCCTGGTTCTCCCACATCGCCTTCATCACGCCCGGTCCGGACGTGCGCAACGAGTGGCTCGAGCCGGTCGACGAGGACACCTACGGGCAACTACCCGGCACCTCGGCGCCCTGAACACGCCGACCCCGACACCACTCACGCCGAGGAGGCGCTGCTCGCCGACTCCCCGCCGCCCCCGGTCGGCGGGATGGTCGAGCCCACGACCCCTGCCGCACCGGGCGTCGCCCAGACCGTCCCGTCGACGGCGGAGGCCAGCACGTCCACCGCTCCGTCCGCGGTGAGCCGGCGGAGGTCGTCCTCGTCGCCGGCCACGATCGCCGTCGCCAGCACGTCGGCGGTCACGACGTCGTCGGCGATCACGGTCGCCTGCACGAACACGGGCGTGCTCCGGCGCCAGACGTGCTCGCCGCGTTCGGCCGTACCCGAGGTGCACACCGATCGCCTCGACCCGTCGAGGCGCACCACGCCGATCACGGTGTCACGCCGCTCGGGGTCGACGACACCGACCGACCACGGATCGTCGGGGCGGTGTCGTCCGCGCACCAGCACGTCGCCGCCCGCGCTGATCATCCAGTCGTCGGCGCAGCCGTCGAGGACGGCGCCCGCATCGCGGACCGCGAGCGCCTTGACGACCCCGGACAGGTCGACGACCCCGTCCGGGCGGTGCGGTGTGAAGGCGCCGCCGGTGCGGTCACGCCACTCGAGCGCGAGTGCGTAGACGTCCCGGACCTGTGCCGGAGCGTCGGGCAGCCGGAGACTCCCCGCGGCGATCCGGCTGAGCACCGACGCGGGGTCGTACAGGCTGTACCGGTGGTCGTACCCCGCGAAGACCGCGCGGACCGCGGCCGCGGCCTCCGGGGTGGCACCCCGGAGGCTGACGACCGTGCCCATCGTCGCGAAGGTCGTGACGGTCACAGGCCGGCCTGGTCGAGGGCGGACTGCAGCGACGTCGTGTAGCCCTCGCTGGTGAAGGTGGCCCCGCTGACGGCCTGGATCTGCGCCGACTGCGCCTGCAGCGCCTCCTGCCGGAGGATCGGTGCGGCCTGCTGGCTGATCGCGACCGATCGACCGTCGCGGTCGGTGAGGTGCAGCGCGGTCACGTCGGTGATCCTGCCGCCCGCGACGGTGACCTGGACCTGCACGTCGCCGTACTGCGTCTGGGCCACGGCGCCGGTGAAGGTTGCGGAGGCGGCCGAACCGCCGGACTCCGTACCGCCGGACGACCCGCTGCCGGACGACCCGCTGCCGGACGACCCGCTGCCCGACGACCCGCTGCCGGACGTGCCCGACGTGCCCGACGACGTGCTACCGGACGATGCGCTGCCGGTCCCTCCGGTCTGCGTGCCGGCGCTCGTACCCTGCTGCGCCGGCGCGGTCAGGGCCGGCTGCCCGCCGAGCTGCCAGCCGATGACGAGCACCGCGGCCGAGGACACGATGCCGCCGGCGACCACACGGGCCCTCACGACCCGAACCGTTCCTGGTGGATGCGGTGCTCGGGCACACCGGCGAGCCGCGCCTCCCGGACCACCAGGTCGGACCACGCCTGCGGTCCGCAGACGTATAGGTCCGACTCGAGGAGCCGCGGGAACACCGACAGCAGGGTCACCCCCCGGCGCAGGTCCTCCTCGGTGGCCCAGCTCGCCCGGGAACGCGCCCGGTGCCCGACCATCGCGTACAGCGTGGTCCCGGTCGCGGCCGCGAGCTCCGCGGTCTCCTGCCACAGGTACTGCTGGGACGCGTCGGTGCCGCGCAGGAGCACCGTCGCCTCCCCCGGACGCAGGTCGGTGTCCTCGAGGAGCGCCCGGACGGGCGTGATCCCGATGCCGGAGGCGACGAGTGCGAGGTACGGAGCCGTCCGAGCGACGTCGGTGAAGAGCCCGTACGGACCCTCGAGCGACACGGCGGTCCCGGGACGGAGGCGAGCGAGCCGCGCCGACCCCGCGCCGAGCTCGCGCACGGTGATGCGCGCACGGTCCGTACCGGGTACCGCCGAGAAGGACACCGGGTGGGCGTGCCACCAGGTCGTCGCGGACCAGAAGCGCCAGACCCCGTACTGACCGCCACGGACCCCGAGACGGTCGAGGTCCCGCCCCGACAGGTGGACGGAGACGACGCCGGGGGCGATCGGCTCCACGGCGACGACCCGGATCCGGTGTCGCAGGGTCACCACGAGCGGCACCGCGAAGCGGTACAGGGCGACGAGGCCGAGCGCGACGACGTACGCGGCGATCCAGTAGACGCGCTGCCAGGTGCCCTGTCCGAGGACGCTGCCGGCGCTGAGCATGTGCGGCAGGGCCACGAGCACGGCGGCGTAGCTGAGCAGGTGCACCACGTGCCAGACCTCGTAGGGCAGGTGCCGGCGGACGGCGACCACCGAGGACACCACGACCACGAGGAACAGCCCGAGTCCGAGGTAGGCCAGCGGCACGTCCGGCGTCGAGAACAGCGAGACGGTCTCGGCGACCGGTCCGCTGCCGGACGCCGTGCCGTACCCGAGCGTGAGGAGCGCGCCGTGGGCGAGCAGCAGGTACAGCACGGGCTTGCCGAGCGACCGGTGCACGGCGATCGCGGTGTCCTGGCCGAACACGCGGTCGAGCAGCGGCACCCGTGCGGCGAGCACGAGCATGACGAGCACCAGGTCGGTCGCGACGAGGCCGGCGACGATCCCGGCGTCCGTGAGCCAGCCGCCGAGGCCGGACACCGCGTGCGACCCCGGGGACGCGAGCCAGAGGGCGACCGCGACGGCGGCCGACGCCCACGCGGCCACGCCGAGCAGGTCACCGTGGCGGCTCGGCGGCATCCGTCTCGTCGACGACGGCGTGCGGCGGCCGGCAGTGGCTCCGTCGGGGGCCGGGGGGAGCGCCGCGCGGTGGGGTGGGGCTCGTGGGCGGCGGGGCGAGCGGTGTCGATCATCGTCTCGGTCCTCTCCAGCGGGTGATCGGGTGCCTCCCAGCGTCGACACCGCCGCCATGAAGCAGCCCGGAACGAGCCAGGTCCTTCGTTCGAGTCCTCGAACGGAGGCGCGTGGACCCGGCGGTCAGCGCGCGGGCAGGTGGACGCGGGCCACCGCGCCTCCGTCCGGGCCGTTCTCGAGCGACGCGGACCCGCCGGCACGTTCGGCGGTGCCGCGCACCAGCGCGAGCCCGAGGCCGCTGCCGCCGAGGGTCGTCCTCCGGGCCTCGTCGGCGCGGGTGAAGCGGTCGAACGCGCGCGGCAGGAACGAGTCCGGCACACCGGGGCCGTCGTCGCGGACGGTCAGGACGAGGACGCCGTCGGTCTGCTGGTCGAGCGCGATCCGCACCTCGACGTCGGCCGCTCCCGACGCGACGGCGTTCGCCACGAGGTTGTCGACGACCCGGCCGAACCCAGCGGGTGTCACCGCGTACACGACGGCCGGGTCCGCGACCCGCACGGAGAAGTCGACGTCCCCCGCGCCGGCGATCGCCCGAGCCCGGTCGACGCACCCCATCAGCTCCGTCACGAGCGCCGAGGCAGGGGTGGTCGGCGCCGGCCGGACCTCGTCGAGCCGGCTGAGCTCGAGCATCGTCTCGGCGAGGGCGACGAGCCGCGCGGCGTCCGCCTCGGCTGCCGACAGCTCCCGCTCGAGCGCGACGGCGTCCCCCGACGCCCGGTGCGCCAGCTCGAGCCGTGCGGTCAGCGCGGCGAGGGGTGTCCGGAGCTCGTGGCTGGCGTCCGACACCATGCGGCGTTCGCGGGCGGCGTCGACGCGCTGCCGGTCGAGGAACGCGTTGAGCGTGCGGGCGAGGTCGGCGAGTTCGTCGTCGGAGGGCCCGACCGGCAGGTGCCCCGTGGCGTCCCCGAGGCTCGTGTCGCCACGACGCAGCGCCTCCGCCGTCCGGCGCATCCTGGTGACCGGTCGGAGGGCCACGGTGGACAGCAACCACGCGCCGACCGCGGACGCGGCGAGGGCGAGCAGCGTGCCCGTCACGAGCGACCGGTCGAAGCGCTCGACAGTCTGGTGCCCGGCGCGCCCGTCGTGCGCGGACCACACCACGAAGTCGCCGACGGCGGTCCGGACCGGTGTCCCGACGACCGTGGCCTGCCGGTGGCCGCTCCCGACGCGCCTCGTGGTCGGCTCGCGCGGGACGCCCGGGGGCAGTGCGCCTCGCACGTCGGCGGGGAGCGTGTCGAGCAGCCACGTGCCGTCGTCGTCGCGGATGCCGACGAGGACGCCCTCGGACGGACGGTCCGGCGTCTCACCGGGATTGCTCCGCAGGTCGGCGACGAAGGACGCACCGTCACCGGCGGCGAGGGACCGGTCGGTCGCCAGCGTGGCCTCCTGCACCTGCACGTGCAGGACGAGTGCGACCAGGGTGAGGACCACCGCGCCGACGAGCGTGCTCCCGATCGTGATGCGCGCGCGGACCGACAGGCGCCGCACCCACCTCACGGCAGTGGCACGACGTCGAGCGCGTACCCGACGCCCCGGACCGTGCGGATGACGACGTCGGCTCCCGATGCGTGGAGCTTCTTGCGGACGTAGCTGACGTACTGGTCGACGATCGTCGGGTCGAAGTGCTCGGCGCTCCCCCAGACCTCCCGGAGCACCTCGGCACGGGACCGGGTCTCCGGGGACCCCTGGGCCAGGAACCGCAGGAGCGAGAACTCCTTGACGCTGAGCGGCAGGTCGCGGCCGGCGACCGTCGCCCGGACGGTGACGGTGTCGAGCCGGACGTGCCCGGCCTCGACCACCGTGGCCGACCCGGCGGCTCGGCGTCGGAGGTGGGCGCGCAGGCGTGCGTTGAGCTCCGCGATCGCGAACGGCTTCGTCAGGTAGTCGTCCGCTCCCGCGTCGAGCCCGAAGACCCGGTCGTCGACGGCGTCGCGGGCGGTGACGAGGATCACCGGGAGTTCCTGACCCGTCTCGCGCAGTCGGCGGCACACCTCGAAGCCGCTCATCTCGGGCAGCATGACGTCGATCGCGGCGGCGTCGAACCGGTGCGCTGCGGCGGCGACGAGCGCGGCGACCCCGTCCGTGACCAGGGTCACGCGGTGTCCCTCGCCGACCAGGCCCCGTTCGACGAGCGCACCCATCTCCGGATCGTCCTCCACCACCAGGATGTCCGCCACGTGCGCTCCTTCCGTGCCGCAATCATGCCCGACACCGCTGCCGCCCGCAGCGACGCGCGGCACCGAGCACGACCGGGTCAGCCCCGCGGCACCTGGCCCGCCCGCAGCATCGCCCGCTCGAGCAGCTCGAGGTCGATCCCCACGTGCCGACGGGCCACCACCCCGGCGTCCACCGGACGGCCGTCGCAGACCGCGTCGACGAGCTCCCTGTGCTCCCGGAGCGCACGCGCCTCCATCTCTGCCATGCCCTCGGCCGTGCCCCACAGGTGCGCGGGTGCGGCGATGGACACCTGCGACTCCAGTCCCGCGAGCGTGGCGGCGAGCACGTCGTTGCCCGCGGCGTCGATGATCGTGCGGTGCAGGACGGCGTCCGCCTGCTGCTTCTCGAACCCGGAGGCAGCCGCCCGGAAGGCGTCCAGCCGGTCGCGGAGCGCCGCTCGTCCGTCGTCGCCGATGCGTTCGGCGGCGGCGGTGGCGAGCGCGCCGTGCAGCAGTGCGATCGCGTCGGCGGTGTCGCGGATGCCCGCCCAGCGCGCCAGGAGCGTCCGTCCGAC
>NZ_CAJCKG010000067.1:0-12465 GCF_903970945.1 Curtobacterium sp. ME26 | reverse complement strand
CCTATCGTCGTCTCATGACACTCTCTGAACCTCCTTTCCCTACCCCACGCTCATACTACGTCTCGTCGACCCGCTCGACGCCGAGGCGCACGGCCAGACGCCCGAGCACGTCCGGCTCGGCGCCGCGGAACGCCGACGCCGCGATGTCCGGATCGCCGAAGGCCACGACCTGCGTCCCCGCACGGGCGAGCGCGCCGAGCAGCGCGACCTCGCCCTCGACGAGCTCCTGGGTGTCGTCGACGACGACCAGCCGGAGCGCCGCCACGCTCGCCGGGACCTCGCCGCGGAGCACCGCGGCGGTCGCGAAGGCCACGAGCTCGGCGGCGTCGAGGCTGCTGCCGCGGAACGCGCTGACCGTGGCCCGGTACTCGTCGACGAAGTCGCCGACGGCCCGCCACTCCGGCCGCCCGGACTCGTCGCCGAGCTCCCGCATGTCCTCCGGCTCGACGCCGGCCGCGACCGCGCGCATCATGACGTCGCGCAGGGCCGTGCGGAACCCGGCGCGCTCCCGAACCACCGCGGTGATCGGTGCGGGCCACGCGGGCCCGGTGCCGTCGACCTCGTGCCCGTCGAGCAGGTCGGCGATGATGCGGTCCTGTTCGCCGCCGGTGAGCAGGGTCGGCGGCTCCTGTCCCTGCAGGGCGGCCGCGTGCGCGACGACCTGGAAGGCGAGCGAGTTCACGGTCCGGGCGAGGGCCCCGGGCACGACCCGGCCGGCCGCGGCGGCCAGACGGTCGCGGAGCGCGGTGGCGGCCGTGCGGGCCGAGGTCAGGGCGAGCACCGACGCGTGGCCGTCCGCCGACACCGCGTCGGCCCGGCCGAGCCGGTCGGCGACGAGCCGCGCGATTGTCGTGGTCTTGCCGGTGCCGGGCGCCCCGAGCACGGCCGCGTGCCGTCCGTCCGGCAGCGCGAGCACCGCGTCCTGCGTCGGGTCGGCGACGAGCGGGCGGGCGACCCCGACGTCCTCGGGGAGGGTCGTCAGCGTCGTCCTGGGCACGCGGCAACGGTACCGAGGACGGCCGACAGCTCCGGCCGACGCACCGGTGCCGCGGCGGGAGAGCGGGCGCGTCCGCGGCCGGGGACGGCCACGAGTGCGCCCCGGGCGAACGCTCGATCCGCGCGCGGGGTGCTCGGATACGCTGTGCTCGTGGACATCAAGATCGGCATCATCAACAGCCCGCGCGAGATCGCCTTCGAGACCGCCCAGAGCGCCGAGGAGATCGAGCAGGCCGTGGCGCAGGCCCTCGAGTCGCAGTCGACCCACCTGTCGCTCAAGGACGACAAGGGCCGCCGCTTCATCGTGCCGGTCGCCTCGCTCGCCTACGTCGAGGTCGGCGCCGAGGAGTCGCGCCGCATCGGTTTCGTCGCCTGACGTGGAACTGCTCTTCGCCGTGCTCGGCGGCCTCCTCGCGGGGGCCGTCGCGCACGTCGTGGTGCCCTGGCGCTCCACGCGGGGCGCGCTGCTCGGCCCGGCGGTCGGCGGCATCACGGCCGCCGTGGCCTGGGAGGCCCTGACCTGGGCCGGCTGGCGGTACGACGGCGGCTGGATCTGGGTGGTCGCCCTGGTCGGTGCCGGTGTCGTCGCGGTGGTCACCGAGTGGGTGCTCGGTCGTCGTCGCACGACCGCGGACGACGCGTTCTTCGAGCGCGCCCGCGCCTGAGCCCGCCGGACCGCCCGCGCCTGATCTCGCCGGACCGTCGGCGCGCCCGCGCCTGACCCGCCGGACGGTCAGGCCGTCAGGCCGAGCGCGTCCATCCGCCGCGTGTGCGCCGCGATGAGCTCGGTCCACACCGGCTCGAGCCGCTCCTGGTCCTCACGCGCGTGCGACGCCAGCGCCGACCGCGCCACGAGGAGCGTGTCCCCGACCAGCCGCCTGCCCCACATCGCGAGCCGCGAACCGACCTGCGGGTCCTGCTCGATGTGCGCCGCGAGCTCGTCCACGACCGCGCGTTCCTCACGGGCGTCGAAGACCGTCCGCAGGCGCTGCCGCACGTCGGCCGGCAGCGAGCGGAGCAGGCTGCCGAACAGGTCGTTGAGGATGCCGGCGGTGACGTAGCCGGTCAGCATCGACTCGTACCAGTCGGCGCCGCTCGTGCGGGCGAGGAAGCGGTCGATCGCCTCGCGGTGCGGCTCCATCAGCTCGGCGGGCTGCCCGCCGTGCCGTTCGATCTCGGCCACGAGCGTCCGGTGCCGCTCGAGCGCGGTCGTCGCGAGGACGCCGGTCACCAGGCGGCCCGACATCGTGGGTGCCGCAGCTCCCGCGCGGCCCATCGTCTCGTAGAGCGAGAGCTGGAGGTAGGCGGCCTGTCCCAGGTACACGTCGAGTTCCGGACTGACGTCGTCCAGCTGCAGGCGCTCCACGGGCTTGGCGTTCCGCGGGTTCCGCGACGCCAGCCACGCCGCCGCGAGCTGCGCAGCGCGCTTCCGGTTCCACCACGACACCACGCGACCAGCATAGGGGCCGTGGCACCCCGCTCCGGCCCGCGGGCGTGCTCGTCGCCGACCGTCGGTAGACTGGCCTGGACTTCCACCAGGACTAAGGTGCTTCTTTGACTTTCGCAGACCTCAACATCGAGCAGGACATCGTCGACGCGCTCGCGACGAAGGGCATCGCCGAGCCCTTCCCGATCCAGCAGCAGACGATCCCGCTCGCCCTCACCGGCCAGGACATCATCGGCCAGGCCAAGACGGGTACCGGCAAGACGTTCGGCTTCGGCCTCCCGCTCATCCAGCGCCTCGGCGCCGACCCGGAGCACGGCGTCAAGGCGCTCGTCGTCGTCCCGACCCGCGAGCTCGCGGTGCAGGTGACCGAGGACCTCGAGCTCGCCACCTCGAACCGGTCGACCACGATCGTGTCGATCTACGGCGGCAAGGCGTACGAGGGCCAGATCGAGCAGCTCAAGGCCGGCGCCCAGATCGTCGTCGGCACGCCCGGTCGCCTCATCGACCTGCAGCGCCAGCGCCTCCTCGACCTCTCCCACGTGCAGGAGGTCGTGCTCGACGAGGCCGACCGCATGCTCGACCTCGGCTTCCTGTCGGACATCGAGCGCATCTTCCAGGCCGTCCCCGCGGTGCGGCACACGATGCTGTTCTCGGCGACGATGCCGGCGCCGATCGTCGCGCTCGCCCGCCGCTTCATGACCCGCCCGGTGCACATCCGCGCGACGGACCCCGACGAGGGCCTGACGCAGGCGAACATCAAGCACGTCATCTACCGCGCGCATTCGCTCGACAAGGACGAGGTCATCGCCCGCATCCTGCAGGCCGAGGGCCGCGGCAAGACCGTGATCTTCACGCGCACCAAGCGCGCCGCCGCGAAGCTGGTCGAGGAGCTGAAGGACCGCGGGTTCAACGCCGCGGCCGTGCACGGCGACCTCAACCAGGAGCAGCGCGAGCGCGCGATGGCCGCCTTCAAGGCCGGCAAGCGTGACGTGCTCATCGCGACGGACGTCGCCGCCCGCGGCATCGACGTCGACGACGTCACGCACGTGATCAACCACACCATCCCGGACGACCCGGACACGTACCTGCACCGCGCGGGCCGCACCGGTCGCGCCGGCAAGACGGGCATCGCGGTCACGTTCGTCGACTGGGACGACCTGCACAAGTGGACGCTGATCGACAAGGCCCTCGAGTTCGGCATCCCCGAGCCCGTCGAGACCTACTCGTCGTCGCCCCACCTGTTCAGCGACCTCGACATCCCCGCCGGTACGAAGGGTCGCCTGCCCGGCGCGCCCTCGCACGCGGCCGAGGCCGGCTCCTCCTCCGCCGGCCGGGGCGCCCCGCGCAGCGTCGACCGTCGCGGCTCCGAGCGCAGCGGTGACCGCCAGGGCGGCGAGCGGGGCGGCTCGCGTCCGCGCTCGCGCACCCGGACGGGAGGCTCGTCCGAGGCCGCCACGTCGGCTCCGGCCGTCGAGTCCACGGGTCCCGACGCCGCGCAGCCCGCCGGCGAGGGCTCGACCACCGACGGTGCCGCGAAGCGTCGGCGTCGCCGCCGTCGCCGCGGCGGCAGCGGTTCCGCCGAGGCGACCGCCTCGGCTCCGCAGGGGTCGTCGGACGGCGAGTAGCGCCTCCGGACCGGAGGGCCCGTCGCTGACGCGACGGGCCCTTCGTCGTCCCAGCCCACGCGCGGGCCGGCCGTGCCGGGGTCGAGCGGACGGGGGTCAGGCCAGGCGGGAGCCCACGCCGTGCACGGGCGCGCTGCCCGTCGCCTGCTCGACGATCGCGTCGAAGGAGACCCGGGCCGTGCGGTGCTCACCGAAGCGGTTCGGCTTGCCGGTGCCGTGGTAGTCGCTCGACCCCGTCACGAACAGGCCGTAGCGCTCCGCCCAGTCGAGCAGGGTGCGCTTGCCGTGCGCGAGGTTCTCGCGGTGGTCGACCTCGAGGCCGCCGAGCCCGGCGTCGACGAGTTCCCGGAGCGCCGGTTCGTCGATGACGATCCCGCGCGAGGACGCCGCCGGGTGCGCGATGACCGGGACACCGCCGGCCGCCCGGATCAGCTCCACCCCGCGCAGGGGCGTCGGGGCATCGTGCGGCTCGTAGTAGCCGGAGGCCGGGTGCAGGATGCCGCGGAAGGCGGCGCTCCGGTCGGGCTCGAGCCCGCGGGCGACGAGCGCGTCGGCGATGTGCGGGCGGCCGATGGTCGCACCGTCGCTGGCCTGCGCGATCACGTCGTCCCACGTGATCGGGTGGTCGCGGCCGATCCGGTCGACCATGCGTCGGGCGCGGGCGAACCGGCCGTCGCGGATGCGGGTCGTCTCCTCGACGAGGCCCGGGTCGGACGGGTCGACGAGGTAGCCGAGCACGTGGACGCTCCGGTACCCGACGCGGGTGCTCAGCTCGAGTCCGGGCACCAGTGTCATCGGCCGGTCGCGGACGGCGGCGGTCGCCTCGTCCCATCCCGCGGTGGTGTCGTGGTCCGTCAGGGCGACGCCGTCGAGTCCGGCCGCGGCGGCTGCGGCAACGAGTGCGGCGGGGCGCTCGGTGCCGTCGGAGACGCTCGAGTGGGCGTGCAGGTCGATGAACGGATCGGGCACGTCGACCATGCTAGCGACAGGTGAACAGCCGCTCAGGCCGCACGGTCAGCTCAGTGCGATGATGGGTGACATGGCCGACACCACCCCTCGCGCGACGAGCAACCGTTCCACCACCCCCGGGTCCTCGACCTTCAAGGACCACATCGCGTCGCAGTGGGCGGACCGTGTGCGGCCCACTCCCGAGCCCCGCGAGCAGTCGGCCTTCGCAGCCGAGCGCCGCGCCCGGATCTCGGAGCTGCACCCCGGGCGCACGATCGTGGTGCCCGCCGGACAGGCGAAGGTGCGCTCGAACGACTGCGACTACCCGTTCCGCCCGCACTCGACCTTCGCGCACCTGACCGGCTGGGGCACCGACACGGTCGTCGGCTCCGTGCTCGTGCTGACGCCGAACGGGTCCGGGCACGACGCCACGCTGTACTTCCGCGCCACGGCCGGCCGCGACTCCGAGGAGTTCTACGCGAACCCCGAGATCGGCGAGTTCTGGGTCGGCCCGCGTCCGTCGCTCGACGAGGTCGCCGCCGACCTCGGGCTCGCGACGGCCGACCTCGGCGCCTTCGCCGAGGTCGCCGACGGGCTCGACGCCTCGGTGCTGCTCGTCCGCGACGCCGACGACGAGCTGACCCGCGCGCTCGACGCCCGCCTCGGCACCGCGGTGGGCGGGGCCGAGGCGACCGACGCCGCGCCCGCGACCGACGACGTGCTCTCCCGCGACCTGTCCGAGCTCCGGCTCGTGAAGGACGCGTACGAGGAGAACGAGCTCCGGAAGGCCGTCGAGGCCACGAAGTCCGGGTTCGACGACGTCATCGCCGACTTCGACGCCGTCCTGGCGCACCCCCGCGGCGAGCGCATCGTCGAGGGCACCTTCAACCGCCGTGCCCGGGCCGACGGCAACACGGTGGGCTACGACACCATCGCCGCGTCCGGCCACCACGCCTGCATCCTGCACTGGACCCGCAACGACGGCGCCGTGGAGCCGGGCGACCTCATCCTCATCGACGCCGGTGTCGAGGTCGACTCGTTCTACACGGCCGACATCACCCGCACGCTGCCGGTCAGCGGGACCTTCACCGACGTGCAGCGCATGGTCTACGAGGCCGTGCTCGAGGCGGCGGACGCCGCGTTCGCGATCGTCAGGCCCGGGATCACCTTCCGCGAGGTCCACGCCACCGCCATGGAGGTCATCGCCCGGAAGACCGCCGAGTGGGGCTTCCTGCCCGGGACCGCGGAGGAGTCGCTCCAGCCGGACAACCAGTTCCACCGCCGCTACATGGTGCACGGCACGAGCCACCACCTCGGGCTCGACGTGCACGACTGCGCGAAGGCCCGCCGCGAGATGTACATCGACGGCACCGTGCAGCCCGGCATGGTCTTCACGATCGAGCCCGGCCTGTACTTCCAGCAGGACGACCTCACCGTCCCCGAGGAGTTCCGCGGCATCGGTGTCCGCATCGAGGACGACGTCCTGGTGACCGAGGACGGTGCCGAGAACCTCTCCGTGGGCATCCCCCGGACCCCCTCGGAAGTGGAGGGGTGGATCGCGCGGTCCGGCCGCTAGCCTGGACCGGTGACGACGATGCCCGACACCAGCCCCAGCACGACGCCCGCCGCGGTCCCCGCACCGACCGGCACCACCGTGCCGCGGGGGCTGTCCATCGACGTCGAGCACTTCGACTCGCCGGACGCGCAGCGGCTCCGAGCCGCGCAGCGCCTGGAGATCGACCGGTCCTACGGTGGCGACACCGAGCCCGGCGAGAAGCCGACGGCCGAGTCCATCGCGGTGTTCTTCGTGGCACGGGACGAGGACGGCACGCCGCTCGGCTGCGGTGGGCTGCGCCTCGTGCAGGACGGCATCGCCGAGGTGAAGCGCATGTACGTCCGACCCGAGTCGCGCGGTGCCGGGGTGTCGACCGGCATCCTCCGTCGCCTCGAGGAGGCCGCGATCGACCTCGGGTCGCCGGCGCTCGTGCTCGAGACCGGTGACCAGCAGCAGCGCGCCATCGGGTTCTACGAGCGCGAGGGCTTCACCCGCATCGCCAACTTCGGCCCCTACGTCGGGGCAGCGCGCTCCGTCTGCTACTCGAAGGTCCTGTAGCCGGGACCCCCGCACGGACGACGACGCCCGCGCCGACCCGGTGGTCGGTCGCGGGCGTCGTTCCGTCGTCTCGTCGGCGAGGGCCTCGGGCCGTCAGGCGCGGTCGTCGTCGCGCCGCTGCTCCGGTGCACCGTCAGCAGCACCGCCGCGGTCGGCACCGCGCCCGCGGTCGTCGTCCGCACCCGTGACACGCTCGCCGTACTGCGGGCGCTCGTCGGGCCGCGACTGCGGCACCCGCGGGTCGACGGCCGGCGCGGGCTGCTGCGCGGTCTGCGGGGTCTCGCCGTAGCGGGGTCCCTCGTTCGTGCCGTACCGCGGGCCGTCGTTCGTGCCGTACCGCGGGCCGTCGTTCGTGCCGTACCGCGGCCCACCGTCCTGGGGGCGACCACCGTCACCGGGGCGACCGCCCTGCGGGCCGGGGCCCGACGTGCCGGGCTGCTGCGTGCCTCCCGGCCGGTGCGGCGTGGCGTGTCCGCCGTACGGCGACCCCTGCTGCGGGCCCGGGCGCCACGGTTCCTGGCCCTGGAAGGGCCGCGCGCTCGTGCCGGGTGCTCCCGGCTGCGGGGCGTCGTTCCAGTGCGTCGACGGGGTCGCGCCGTGCTGGCCGAGGATCTGCTGCGCCTGCCCGGTCAGCTGCGGGTCGACGACGATCTGGTAGTTCGTGGCGAGCACCTGGTGCACGCTCGTGAAGTCGCGCTGCCGCTTCGTGATGGCGAAGGAGACGATGCCGTAGAGCATGCCGAACGCGGCACCGATGATCGCGGCGGCGATGATCAGGCCCCCGGCGGTCGGCGAGAACAACGTCAGGACGATGCCGAAGAAGATGCCCAGCCAGAGGCCGGACAGCGCGCCCGCGATGGCGGCGCGACCGTACGTCATCTTGCCGGTGACGCGCTCGACCGTCTTGAGGTCGTTGCCGACGATCGCGATCTTCGCGACGGGGAAGTCCGCCTCCGCCAGCTTCGCGACGACGCGCTGCGCGTCCGGGTAGCTGTCGTAGGTGCCGAGGACGTCCCCGCGCGGCAGCGTCGGGAAGGCCTGGGCGGTGCGTCCGGCGAACGGGCTCTGGTTGCTCACCCAGCTATCATCCACCGGGCACCTTGCGATCGCACGTGCGCCTCCCGGGTGTCTCCGGGGTGCTCCGCGGTGCTCCGCCGGCGCAGCCTGCGCCTCCGGGTGCCTCCGGGATGCCTCAGGGTCGGCGCCGTCCGTCGGGCATGCGCCCGGACCGGCACCGACTACGCTGGACGGGTGAGCGCCTCGAAGGTCTTCGTCGCCCGCCTCGCCGGGTGCTCCGTCTTCGACCCCGCGGGCGACCGCGTCGGCCGCGTCCGGGACGTCTTGGTGGTGTACCGACGGGCCGATCCCCCACGCGTGGTCGGGCTCATCGTCGAGGTCCCCGGCAAGCGCCGCATCTTCCTGAGCATCGGACGCGTCACGTCGATCGGTGCGGGCCAGGTCATCACCACGGGCATCGTCAACATGCGCCGCTTCGAGCAGCGCGGCGGCGAGGTCCGGGTGATCGCCGAGATGCTCGGACGCAAGGTCCTGCTGACCCGCGACCGCATCCGCGCCACGATCGAGGACGTCGCGATCGAGGACCGCGGGCAGGGCGACTGGGAGGTGTCGCAGCTCTTCCTCCGCAAGCCGAAGACGACCCCGTCGCCGTTCGGCAAGGGGCCGACGACCTTCGCCACCTGGAACGAGGTCACCGAGGACGAGCTCCCCGGCGAGGCCCAGTCCGCCGAGCACGTCATCGCCGCGTACTCCGACCTGGTTCCGGCCGACCTGGCCAGCACGCTGCTCGACCTGCCCGAGGAACGCCGCTTCGAGGTGGCCGAGGAGCTCCCCGACGACCGGCTCGCCGACGTGCTCGAGGAGATGCCCGACCAGGAGCGCATCGACATCCTGACCCGGCTCGAGGACGCCCGCGCCGCCGACGTCCTCGACCAAATGCAGCCGGACGACGCCGCCGACGTGCTCGCGCAGTTCCCCGACGACCGGAGCGAGGCGCTGCTGCAGCTCATGGAGCCGGAGGAGGCGCAGGACGTCCGCATGCTCCTGGAGTACGAGCCGGACACCGCCGGTGGCCTCATGACCACCGAGCCGGTCATCGTCTCCGCCGACGCGACCGTGGCCGAGGGGCTCGCGCTCATCCGCCGGCACGAGCTCGCCCCGGCGCTCGGCGCGAGCGTCTGCGTGACCCTGCCGCCGTACGAGCCGCCGACCGGTCGGTTCCTCGGCCTGGTGCATTTCCAGCGCATGCTCCGCTACCCGCCGAACGAACGCCTCGGCACGCTCATCGACCAGCAGACCGAACCGGTGCGGGTCGACGCCAGCGCCGCCGAGGTCACGCGCGTCATGGCGACCTACAACCTCGTGTCCGTCCCCGTGGTCGACGACGCCCACCGCCTGGTCGGGGTGGTGACGATCGACGACGTCCTCGACCACGTCCTGCCCGACGACTGGCGAAGTCAGGGCGAGGGGGAAGCCCCCTCGCGACTCCGCCAACGCCCGCGCAAGACCCCCGTGACGACGGGAAGGAGGACCACCCGTGGCCCGAACGGATGACCGCCAGGAACGACTCGACTCGCCCAAGGGCATGCGCACGCGCGTGCTCCCGACCCGGCGTCGCGGCCGCGGTGACACCTTCGGTCGGGCGACCGAGGGCATCGCGCGCGCGATGGGCACGCCCTGGTTCCTCGTCGGCCTGACCCTCTTCTGCGCCGTCTGGATGGGCTACAACACGCTGGCTCCGAAGCCGTGGCAGTTCGACTCCGCGGCGATCGGCTTCACGGCGCTGACGCTCGTGCTGTCGCTGCAGGCCTCGTACGCGGCACCGCTGATCCTGCTCGCGCAGAACCGGCAGGACGACCGCGACCGCGTGCAGTTCGAGCAGGACCGCCAGCGCGCCGAGCGGAACCTGGCGGACACCGAGTACCTCGCCCGCGAGGTCGTCGCCCTCCGCCTGGCGATGCGGGACATGGCGTCGAAGGACTTCATCCGCGCCGAGCTCCGGTCCCTGCTCGAGGAGCTCGACCGCCGCGACACCGAGGACGCCGGCTTCGCCGACGAGCCGGGCACGACCACGCGTGGCTGAGGAGCGTCTCGGCGAAGCCGTCCTCGCTGCGCTCGGCCGCGTGCTCGACCCGGAGATCCGTCGCCCCGTCACGGAGCTCGACATGATCCGCGGCGTCGACGTGCAGCCGGGAGGCTCGGTGCGCGTGGACCTGCAGCTCACGATCGTCGGGTGCCCGGCCGCCGACACGATCGAGCGCGACGTACGGTCGGCCGCCGGTTCCGTGGACGGCGTGCACCACGTCGACGTCGACGTCTCCGTCATGAGCCCGGCGACGCGGGCCGCGCTCACCGAGCGGCTGCGTGGCGACCGGCCGCGCGGCGTGCAGTTCACGCCGGACACCCTGACCCGGGTCATCGCCGTGACCAGCGGCAAGGGCGGCGTCGGCAAGTCGACCGTCACCGTCAACCTGGCGGTCGCGCTCGCTGCCGCCGGACAGCGGGTCGGCGTGGTCGACGTCGACGTGCACGGCTTCAGCGTCCCCGGGCTGATGGGGCTGACGGACGCGCACGGCGTCGCACCCCGACCGACCCGCGTGGACAGCATGATCCTGCCGCCGGTCGCGCACGAGGTGAAGGTCGTCTCGATCGGCATGTTCGTCGACGACGTCTCGACCGCGGTGTCCTGGCGCGGGCCGATGCTGCACCGGACGGTCGCGCAGTTCCTCACCGACGTGTGGTTCGGCGACCTCGACGTGCTCCTGCTCGACCTGCCGCCCGGGACCGGCGACGTGGCGATCTCGGTCGGCCAGCTGCTCCCCCACGCCGAGGTGCTCGTCGTCACGACGCCGCAGGCCGCGGCGGCCGACGTCGCCGAGCGGAGCGGGGTCGTCGCTCGACAGACCGGGCAGCGGGTCATCGGCGTCGTCGAGAACATGGCCGGGCTCGTGCAGCCCGACGGCACCGTGCTGCACCTGTTCGGCGAGGGCGGCGGGGACGAGACCGCGGCGCGGCTGTCCCGTGGGCAGGACGTGCCCGTGCCGGTGCTCGGTCGCGTGCCGCTCTCGGTGCCGCTCCGGGAGGGCGGGGACATCGGCCTGCCCGTCGTGCTCGGCGCTCCGGAGGACCCGGCGGCCGTGGCCCTGCGCGGGGTCGCCGAGCGGATCACGACGATGGGCCGCGGGCTCGCCGGCCGGAAGCTCGGGCTGACGCTGTCCTGACCGCCCCTCCCGGGCGGCGCTCGCGTCGCCGACGGCCGCCTCGGTACCGTGTCGGCATGGACAGCTCCGACCACGTCACCGTCGACTGGGACGCCGCGCGGGACACGAACCGCGCGAACTGGGACGACCGCGTGCCCATCCACGAGGGCGCCTACGACGTCGCCGCGCTCGACGACCCCGCGCACCGGTCCGACGTCGTACGCGACGACCTGCCCGCGCTCGCCCCGTGGCTGCCGGACGGCTCGCTCGACGGTCTCGACGTCTGCCACCTGCAGTGCCACATCGGCACCGACACCGTCTCCCTCGCGCGCGAGGGCGCACGGCTGACCGGGGTCGACTTCTCGGCACCGGCCCTCGCCTCGGCGGCCGCCCTCGCATCACGCCTCGGCCTCGACGTCACGTGGGTCGAGACCGACGTGCTCGACGCCCGCGCCGCCGTCACCGGCGACTTCGACGTCGTCTACACGAGCATCGGCACGATCTGCTGGCTGCCCGACCTCGACCGGTGGGCCGCACAGGTCGCCGCGCTCCTGCGTCCGGGCGGCGTGTTCTTCATCCGCGACGGGCACCCGGCGCTGTACGCCCTCGACGAGGACGCGGCCGAGCTCGTCAGCCGGTACCGGTACTTCCCGGACGGCACGGCGCAGCAGTGGGAGGACGCGGGCACCTACGTCGGGGAGGGCACCGTCGCGAACACCCGGACGTACGAGTGGCCGCACCCGCTCTCCGAGGTCGTGAACGCCCTGCTCGGCGCCGGGCTGCGGCTCCGCCGGCTCGACGAGGGCCGGACGCTCCCCTGGCGCTTCAGCCCGCGCATGGAGGAGGACGGCCACGGCTCGTGGGTGTGGCCCGCCGGGGACCGCGACCGCGTGCCCACGACGTTCACGATCGTCGCGACGAAGGACTGACCCGACGCGACCGGACGACGGACGGGAGGCACGGTGCCAGCCGGCACCGTGCCTCCCGTCCGTCAGCGGTCACGAGACGTTCGTCAGGTCGCCTCGGTGTCGTACGGCTCGGCAGAGCACACTTCTGAACTCCAGTCAATCCGGGGAACTGCTTATGCCTTCTCATGCTTTAAACATTAAATAAAGGATT
>NZ_CAJCKG010000066.1:0-12755 GCF_903970945.1 Curtobacterium sp. ME26 | reverse complement strand
GGTGCCGGCTGGCACCGCGCCTCCCGTCCGTCGCGGCCCGGCTTCAGCCCAGGCGGATGCCGAGCACGGCGTCGACGAGGTCGACGAGCTCCGGCGTCGCGCGCGTCCCGGCCGCGATGGCCGTGTCGACGGCAGCGACCGCTCCCGGCGTGTCCAGGTCGTCTGCGACCCGGGCCCGGATCCGGGCGATGGCCTCGTCCGCGTCGTCGACGTGCCCCTCGCGCGCACCGGTCGCCCACTCGTCCCACGACGCCAGGCGGGTCGTCGCGCTCGACAGCTCGCCGTCGAACCACTCCCAGTCGTCCGAGTACTTGTGCGACAGCAGCGCGAGCCGGATCGCCCGCGGGTCCGCGCCGTCGTCGAGCAATCCGCGCACGGTGACGAGGTTCCCGAGCGACTTCGAGATCTTCGACCCCTGGTAGGCGATCATCCCGGTGTGCACGAAGGCGTTGGCGAGCGGCTGGTGCGCGAGCGCGGCGGCGTGCCCGGCGCTCATCTCGTGGTGCGGGAAGACGAGGTCGCTGCCGCCGCCCTGCACGCTGATCGGCAGGCCGAGCTTGTCGCCCGCGATGACGCTGCACTCGATGTGCCAGCCGGGCCGTCCCGGGCCGAGCTCGGTGTCCCAGCTCGGCTCCCCGGCGCGCTCGGCACGCCAGAGCAGCGGGTCGAGCGGGTCGCGCTTGCCGGCGCGGTCCGGGTCCCCGCCTCGCTCGGCCGACAGCGCGAGCATGGTCTCGCGGTCCAGGCGGCTCTCGTCGCCGAGCGCCCACGCCTCGGTGGGGCGGTTGACGTCGAAGTAGACGTCGTCGCCCTCGGAGTCCTCGGTCGGCACGTCGTAGGCGTAGCCCGTCTCCTGCAGGTACGCGACCGCCTCGGCGATCCGCTCGACCTCGTCCGTCACGGCCACGAAGTCGTCCGGCGGCAGGACGCGGAGCGCCTCCATGTCGCGGCGGAACAGGTCGATCTGCGAGGCCGCGAGCTCGCGCCAGTCGACGCCGTCGCGCGTCGCCCGCTCGAGCAGCGGGTCGTCGACGTCTGTGGTGTTCTGCGCGTACGCGACCTCGAGCCCGGCGTCGCGCCAGGCCCGGCCGAGCGTGTCGAACGCCAGGTAGGTCGCCGCGTGCCCGAGGTGGGTGGCGTCGTAGGGCGTGATCCCGCAGACGTAGAGCGCCGCACGCTCCTCGCCCCGGGTCGGGTCGACGGGGTGCCCGGCCGCCGTGTCGTGCACGACGGGACGCGGGGCGTCCCCCGGGACATCGGGGACGGACGGGGCCTGCCAGGCCCTCACGGCTGGATCACTCCGAGCGACAACAACACGATGAGCACGATACCGAGTGCGATCCGGTAGACCACGAAGGGGAGGAAGCTGCGCTTGGCGATGTAGTTCATGAAGGCGGCGATCACGACGAACCCGACGACGAACGCGACGACCGTCGCGATGAGCGTGTCGACGAGGCCGAAGGGTGCACCGGTGTCGCCCAGGCTGGTCGCGGCCTCGTAGAAGCCGGACAGGAACACCGCGGGGACGGCGAGCAGGAAGGCGAACCGTGCGGCCGCCGGACGGGTGTACCCGAGTGCGAGCCCCATCGACACCGTCGCACCGGAGCGCGAGACACCCGGCACGAGGGCGAGCATCTGCGCCACACCGATGAGCAGGCCGCTCCGGAACGTCATCTGCTCGATCGGACGGACCTTGCGGCCGACGACGTCGAGCACACCGAGCACCACGCCGAAGACGATGAGCACGATCGCGACGATCCACAGCGACCGGAACGTCGTCTCGATCGAGTCCTTGAGCACCAGGCCGGCGATGCCGATCGGGATCGTGCCGAGGATGACCAGCCAGCCGAGGCGGACGTCCGGGTCGCCCTTCGGCACGTCGTGCCGGAACACCGACCGGAACCACCGCCCGACGATGCGGGTGATGTCCTTCCAGAAGTAGATGAGCACGGCGGTCTCGGTGCCGAGCTGCGTCACCGCGGTGAACGCCGCACCCGGGTCCTCCGCGTCGGGCAGGAACAGCCCGACGATGCGCAGGTGGGCGCTGGAGGACACGGGCAGGAACTCGGTGAGTCCCTGCACGAAGCCGAGGAAGATCGCCTCGAGGATGTGCATCGTGCGGGCCTTTCAGGGGTCAGCAGGCAGGACGGTGCCGCGCAGGCGACCCGGCAATGTATCAGTACGTCGCGAGCAGGTCCCCGAGGACGCGCCGCCCGAAGGCCAGCGAGGCCAGCGGCACCCGCTCGTCGACGCCGTGGAACATCGCGGGGAAGTCGATGCCTACGGGCAGCTGCAGCGGGACGAACCCGTACCCGGCGATGCCGAGCGTCGACAGGGCCTTGTTGTCGGTGCCGCCGGACAGCAGGTACGGCAGCACCGGGGCGCCCGGGTCGTGCCGACCGAGGACGTCGCGCACGGCGTCGACGAGCGGGCCGCCGAAGTCCTGCTCGAGGCCGACGTCGCGGAAGGACGTGACGACCTCGACGTCGTCGCCCGCCAGTTCGCGGACACGCGCGAGCACGGCGTCCTCGTCGCCCGGGAGGCACCGGATGTCGACGAGCGCCTCGGCCGTGTCCGGGATGACGTTGTGCTTGTACCCGGCGGTGAGCACCGTCGGGTTCGACGTCGTGTGCAGGGCTGCGTGGATGAACCGCGACGCCGAGCCCGTGGCCAGCGCGACCTCGTCCGGGCCGGTCGTCTGCGGGTCGACGCCGAGGAACCGGGCGACCTCGGCGACCATCGCCTCGGTCGTGGCCGACAGCCGGACCGGCCACTCCTCGCTGCCGATGCGCGCGACGGCGGCCGCGACCTTCGTGACGGCGTTGTCGCGGATGACGTGGGACCCGTGCGCGGCCGTGCCCCGGGCGACGAGCTTCACCCACATCAGGGCCTTCTCGCCGGTCTGCAGCAGGTACGCGCGCCGGTCCCCGAGCGTGATCGAGTAGCCGCCGACCTCGCTGATGGCGGCCGTGGCGCCCGCGAACACCTCCGGGTGCCGGTCGACGACGTGGTGCGAACCGAGCACGCCGCCCGCCTCCTCGTCGGCGAAGTAGGCGATGACGAGGTCCCGCTCGGGCGCACCCTGGCGCTCGATGACGTCCGACAGCGACGTCAGCATCATCGCGTCCATGTTCTTCATGTCGACGGCACCGCGGCCCCACAGCATGCCGTCGCGGACTACCCCGCCGAAGGGGTCGACCGACCAGTTCGTCGGGTCCGCCGGGACGACGTCGAGGTGTCCGTGCACGACGAGCGCCGGCTTGTCGTGGTCGCGACCCGGCACGCGGGCGACGACGCTCACGCGGTCCGGCTCCGACTCGAACAGCTGCGGCTCGAGGCCGAGGTCGCGCAGCGCCGCCTCGACGTAGTGCGCCGCCTCCGTCTCGCCGCGGGACTTCCCCTCGCCCCAGTTCGTCGTGTCGATGCGGATGAGGTCCCGCGCGATGGCTGCGGTGGCCTCGAGGTCCGGCTGGGCGTCGCTCATGCCCCGAGGCTACCGGGCACCCCGCGCCGGACCGCCCCGATCCGCGGCGACGTGCGGGACTCGCCCGGGATGCACGGCCGTGTGCAGCGGGCCTCCGGACCCGTGCTAGTGTCTTCTCTCGGCAGGAACGCCGGGGAAACAGCCCGGAACGACGGCCGAACAAGCGAAGAACACCTGTCCGGGTGGCGGAAATGGTAGACGCGCTAGCTTGAGGTGCTAGTGCCCGTATTAGGGCGTGGGGGTTCAAGTCCCCCCTCGGACACGAGAAGATGCGGTGCCCCCTGGCCTTTCGGCCCGGGGGCACTTCTCGTTGGTGCTTCCCCGGCGAGCATCGCCATCGCTTCGCTCAGGGCGACGAAGGCGGACGGGAGGCGCGGGGCGGGCTCGTACCGCGCCTCCCGACCGGCTGATGGGTCACCGGAGCTTCGTCAGCGACGCCGCAGGCGACGCACCAGCAGGACGACACCGCCGAGCGCCGCGAGCCAACCCCAGTTGGCGACCACCGGGTCGAGCAGCTGGTGCCGCCGGTCGCGGCGCGACGAGCCGGACCGCGAGGCCACCGGCCGGTTGCCGATCTCCGCCCGTACGCCGGTCTCGTGCACGACGCGGTCCGGACGGCCGCGCAGCGCGTCCGTCACCCGGTGCGTGGCGACGTCGATCCGGTCGCCGAGGACGAGGAGCATCCAGTGCGCCAGTCGTCCCTCGCTGAACCGGCGGTAGGCGTACCGCTTCACGACGCCGGCGAGCCCGGACAGCGGCTGCGCCGTCCCGAACACCGGCGTGACGTGGGCGTGCTCGATCGACCGTTCGCGGCCCTCGGCGCCGGGCTGCTGCTCCGGCACGTCCCAGTGCGCACCGGACGCGAAGCCGACCTCGCGGGACAGCTTGGGGACCGACGGGCGGTCGGCGGGGTCGAGGTCGCTCCCCCACCCGGGGATGCGCGCGCGGAGCTCCGCCGCCGTCGGGACGCGGCGGGGCGGATCGGCGATGTACGGGGTGTGGTCGGACACGGGTGCCTCCTTCACGGCACGATCACGGTCTTGATGCAGTCGTCGAGCTTCGACGAGAACAGGTGGTAGGCCTCGTCGATGTGCTCGAGGGGGATGCGGTGGGTGACGATGTCGCTCGGGCGGAAGTGGCCCGCCTGGATGTGCTCGAGCAGCCGTGGCCACTGGCGCTTCACCGGTGCCTGGTTCGTGTTGATGGTCAGGCCCTTGTTCATCGCGTCGCCGAACTTGACCGCGCTCGGGATCGGGCCGTACGCACCGACGGCGGACACCGTCCCGCCCTTGCGCACACCGTCGATCGCCCAGTTGAGCGCCGTCGGTGACCCGCCCTGCAGCTTGAGCTTCGACGCCGTGACCTGCTGGGTGAAGTTCCCGTCCGCCTCGGCACCGACCGCGTCGATCACGCTGTCCGCCCCGAGGAAGTCGGTCTGCTGCTTCATCTCGAGCACCACGTCGTCGACCTCGGCGAAGTTGATCGTCTCGGCGTGCGCGAAGGTCCGCGCCTTCTCGAGCCGGTACTCCAGCTGGTCGACCACGATCACGCGGCCCGCTCCCATGAACCACGCGGACCGGGCAGCGAAGAGCCCGACGGGTCCGGCGCCGAGCACGACCACCGTGTCGCCCTCGTGGATCGAGGCGAGCTGCGCCCCGAAGTACCCGGTGCTCAGGGCGTCGGTCATGAGGAGCGCGTCCTCGGCGTCCAGCCACTCGGGGACGACCGACGGACCGACGTCCGCGAAGGGGACACGAACCCGCTCTGCCTGTCCGCCGTCGTAGCCGCCGGTGGTGTGGGAGTAGCCGTAGATGCCGCCGACCGCGGTGGCGTTCGGGTTCACGTTGTGGCAGTTCGAGAACAGCCCCCGCGCACAGAACCAGCACGATCCGCAGTACACGTTGAAGGGGACCATCACGCGGTCCCCCACCGTCAGGCTGCTCACCGACGAGCCGACCTCCTCGACCACACCGATGAACTCGTGCCCGAAGGTGTGTCCGACGCGGGTGTCCGGCATCATGCCGTGGTACAGGTGCAGGTCGGACCCGCAGATCGCGGCCCGCTCCACCCGGACGACGGCGTCGTTCGGGTGCTCGATCCGGGGGTCCGGCTTCTCCTCGACGCGGACCCGGTAGGGCCCGCGGTAGGTCATCGCGCGCATGGGCGCTCCTCTCGCTCGTGCCGCCCACGCTCACCGACGCCACGTGCGAGCCGTTCCAGGTCCGCGCACGGCGTCCAGTCCGTGCCTCCGCGAGTCAGTCCCCGGCCGGGGTCGCCTCCGCCAGGCGAGCCGCCAGCCAGCGCCGCCCGGACGCCGCGTCGTCGAACACCCCGTCGTCCTGTGCCTCGGCCGCCTCGGCCAGGAGCGTGCGGAACCGCGGCCCCGGAGCGAGTCCGGCGTCGACGAGGTCGCGCCCGGTCACGAAGCTCGACCGACGCCCCGACACCTGGTGGCTCCGCAGCACGTCCAGCCACGCCCTGGCCGCGCTGCTGTTCGCAGCCGGGCCCCGGCCCTGCGAGTCCGCCTCGCAGACGAGAGCCCACGCCTCCGCGGTCGCGACCGCCCCACCGAGCCGCCGCAGGAGTCGGCGGGCGGCCGGGAGCGACGGCGGAGCGCCGTGGGTGGAGTGCGCCACCATGTGTTCGCGGACCAGTACCGCGACCTCCCGGACCACCGAGCGCGGCGCACCCAGGCGACGGAGCAGGGCGGCCGCGGCGACGGCCCCGGCCACCTCGTGCCCGATGCTGCGGATGCGGACCGACCCGTCGGCGTCGACGACCCGCTGCGTCCCGTCACCCGCCTTGCCGAGGTCGTGCAGCAGTGCCGCGAGCACCACGACGACACGTCGGTCACCGGCGACCCAGGACGCCCGGCAGGCCCGGGCTGCTGCGTCGGCAGCGAGGCCGCTGTGCACGTGCACGGGCCCCTCCGGGTGCCAGGTGGGGTCCTGCGGAACGTCGCGGACCGCGGCCAGCTCCGGCAGGTGCCGTTCCCAGTCCGTCGCGTGCAGGACGTCGAGCGCGGCGGACAGGTGGTCCCCCTCGGTGAGGCGCCGGACCTCGGGCCAGAGCCGCTCGTGCGCGATCGTGTCCCACCGGTCGCTCAGGGCCCGCGCGAGCCGGACGGTGTCAGGGTGCACCGAGAAGCCGAACCGCGCGACGAACCGGACGACGCGGAGCACCCGCAGCGGGTCGTCGCCGAACGTGTCGGACGTGTGCCGGAGCACCCGGTCCCGCGCGTCGTCGATCCCGTGGACGGCGTCGAGGAAGACACCTCGTGCGGGATCCCAGGCGACGGCGTTGACGGTCAGGTCGCGGTGCCGGGAGGCGACCGCGACCGCGCGGTCGAGGGCCGGGTCGTCGACGACCGCCCCGGGGACGACCGCGACGTCGAGGTTCGTCGCGTCCAGCAGCACCTTGCACACCGCGAACTGCGCGCCGACGGTCACGACGACGGCGCCGGCACGCCGGAGCGCGTCGATCACCACCTCCGTGCCCGGAGCGCCGTGCAGTTCGACGTCGACGTCGGGTTCGGTCGCCGCGGGGAGGGCGACACCCGCCTCCCGCAGCAGGGCATCCCGCACGGTGCCGCCGACGACGACCGGGCGTCCGACGGCCGACAGGACCTCGAGCACGCGCAGGGCGGCCGGCGGCAGACCGAGCACGTCGGCGGCGGCGGGGCAGCGGTGCACCGTGTCGTCGCGACGCGCGCCGCAGCGGGGGCAGGGGGTGGTGTCGTGCACGCAGGACCGTCCTCGGGGACCTCCGTGCTCGCGCACCGAGGGGGTCAGTCTGCCGCACCGGGCGCTCGCGCGCGACCCGTGGACGGACGGGAGGCGCGGTGCCAGCCGGCACCGCGCCTCCCGTCCGTCAGGTGGTGACGTCAGCTCTTGGAGGCCTCGACGAAGTTGCGTCGCGGGTCGGTCTCCTTGATGAGCGAGGTCGCGTCGCGACCGGACACCGCACCGGTGATCCAGCCGATGACGATCCGAACCTTCCGGTTCAGGGTCGGCATCGCGTACACGTGGTACGAGCGGTGTGCGAGCCACGCGAGCAGGTTCGTCATCTTGACGCCCTTGATGTTCGCCGCACCCTTGCCGACGCCGTACGACGCGACGGTGCCGATGGACGGGTGGCGGTACTCCTCGAGCGGCTTGCCCGTGATCGACGCGACCACGTTGTCCGCTGCGACGACGGCCTGGCGGACGGCGTTCTGCGCGTTCGGCGGGTAGTACGCCGGCTGCTTCTCGGCCGTCAGGTCGGGGACCTGCGCGACGTCGCCGAGGCCCCAGACGCCCGGGACGACCTCGTGCGTGTCCTCGGCCTCGACCTGGAGCTTCGCGTTCGCGGCGAGGTGCCCCTTCGGGCCGCGCGGCAGGTCGGTCGCGTCGAGGAGCGGGTTCGGCTTGACGCCGGCGGTCCAGACGAGCAGACCGGTGGCGAACTCGTCGCCGTCGGAGAGCTTGACGACGCCGCCTTCGCAGCTCGGCATGGTCGTCTTCAGGCGGACGTCGATGCCGCGGGCCCGGAGCGACTCGAGGGTCCACTTCGACAGCTCGGGGCCGACCTCCGGGGCGACGCGGTCGAGCGCGTCGATGAGGACCCAGCGCGGCTGCTCGCCGGCGAGCGACGGGTAGGTGGCGATGGCGGCCTGCGACACGTCGAACAGCTCGCCGATCGCCTCGACACCGGTGTAGCCACCGCCGACGAAGATGCTGGTGAGCAGGCGACGACGCTCGTCCTCGTCACGCGTCGCCGCGGCCTTCGCGATGTTGTCGAGCAGCTTCGCGCGGACGTAGGCGGCCTCCTCCACGGTCTTGAAGCCGACGCCGACCTCGTCGAGGCCCGGGGTCGGGAAGGTGCGCGTGACCGACCCGAGCGCGACGACGAGCTGGTCGTAGCCGAGGGTGCGGTCGTCGCCGCCGGCCGTGGCGATCGAGACGGTCTTGTCCTTCGACGAGATGCCCGTCACCTTGCCCTGGATGACGCGGGTCTTCTTGAGCGCACGACGCAGCTCGAAGGTGACGTCCTTCGGGGCGATGTGCCCACCGGCGACCTCGGGCAGGAACGGCAGGTACGTGTAGTACGTGTTCTGGTCCACGAGCGTGATGCGCATCGGCACGGTGGCGGCGTGCTTCTGCAGCTGCTTGACGGTGGTGTAGCCAGCGGAACCGCCGCCGAGGACGAGGACGTGAGGGATCGAGTCTGCCATGCGTCCGGTCTACCGGACTTTGGCCCCCGGTGTCATCAGCCGCGCGGGCGGTCGCGCAGACGCCACCACGCGGTCTCGGCGAGTTCGGGACCGGTGTACACCCCGTGCTGCGTCCGACGGGACTCCGTCAGGGAGAACGCGCGCAGCCGGTAGCCGCCGCCGAACCGGTCGACGATGGCCTCGGGTGACGCCTCGGCGTCGCGCCGGACGTACCATGTGCGGTCGTCCACGGGGTCGAGCACGTCGCGCGCCTACCGGCGTCCGCCGATGCGGGAGCGCAGCACGTCGATGCGCTTCTGGATCTGCTCGATGCTCGCCTGCGCCACGGCCGGACCGCCGCTGATCCGTCGGAGTTCGGCGTGGATCGCGCCGTGCGGCTCGTTCGAGTGGCGCGACCAGATCGACACGAGCCGCGCGAGCTCGGTGCGCTGCTCCTTGATCGTCTGGTACATCGGCCGGTCCGCGTCCTCCTTCGGCTTCGGCAGGCCGTCCTTCGCCGTGCGGCCCTTCGAACGCTTGGCCTGGGTCGCCTGGCGTGCACGGAGGAGGTCGCGCACCTGGTCGGGTTCGAGGAGCCCCGGGATGCCGATGAAGTCGAGCTCCTCGAGCGAGCCGACCTCTCCACCGGTGCCGAACTCGCCGCCGTCGTAGAGCACCCGGTCGAACGAGGCCTGCGAGTCGAGCGCCTCGAAGGGCTGCACCTCGAGCAGGCTCTCCGAGGCCCGGTCCTCCTTGTTCGCCTCGGCGACCATGGCGTCCTCGGGGTTGTACATCCCGTCGTCGGCGTCCTTCGGCCGGTCGAGGGCGTGGTCCCGTTCGAGTTCGAGCGACGCGGCCAGCGCCATGAGGTTCGGCACGCTCGGCAGGAACACGCTCGCCGTCTCGCCGCGGCGCCGGGCGCGCACGAAGCGGCCGATCACCTGCGCGAAGAACAGCGGCGTGCTGGCGCTCGTGGCGTACACGCCGACGCAGAGCCGCGGGACGTCGACGCCCTCGGACACCATGCGGACGGCGACCATCCAGCGCGACGTGTCCTCGGCGTACGCCTGGATGCGGCTCGACGCGGCGGCCTCGTCCGACAGCACGACCGTGGGCCGCTCGCCGGTGATCTGCTGCAGGATGCGGGCGTAGGCCCGGGCGGTGGTCGTGTCGGTGGCGATGACGAGCCCGCCCGCGTCCGGCACCCCGCGGCGCACCTCGGTCAGGCGCTTGTCGGCGGCGGACAGCACGGCGGGCATCCACTCGCCCTCGGGCGACAGGGCCGTGCGCCAGGCCTGGGCGGTGATGTCCTTCGTCACCTGCTCGCCGAGGGACGCCGACATCTCGTCGCCCATCCGCGTCTTCCAGCGCATCTGACCGGCGTAGGCCATGAACAGCACCGGGCGGACGACGCCGTCCTTGAGCGCCCGGCCGTAGCCGTAGTTGTAGTCGGAGATCGAGGTGCGGATGCCCTGCTCGTCGGGGGCGTACTGCACGAACGGGATCGGCGACGTGTCGGAGCGGAAGGGCGTGCCGGACAGCGAGAGTCGGCGGGTTGCCTTCGTGAACGCCTCGCGGATGCCGTCGCCCCAGGTGAGCGCGTCGCCGCCGTGGTGGACCTCGTCGAGGATGACGAGCGTGCGGCCGCCCTCGGTGATCTTCTGGTGCACCTCGGGGTTCATGCCGACCTGGGCGTACGTGATCGCGACGCCCTGGTAGTGCCGGCCGTACATCCCGTCACCGTTCTTGAACATCGGGTCGATGCGGATGCCCACCCGGTCGGCGGAGTCGGCCCACTGGCGCTTCAGGTGCTCGGTCGGTGCGACGACCACGATGCGGTCGACCGTGCCGCGGGCGAGGAGCTCGGTGGCGAGGCGGAGCGCGAACGTGGTCTTGCCGGCGCCCGGGGTCGCAGCTGCCAGGAAGTCGCGCGGCTCGGTCTCGAAGTACTTCGTCAGCGCCTCGACCTGCCATGCGCGGAGCTTCGACGCGGTACCCCAGGCGGCGCGCTCGGGGAACGCGGGCGACAGGTGCTCGGCCGCCGCGTTGCCGGCGTTCTCCGCCTGCTGCACGGCCTCGTCGTGGGGGCGGGCAGTGCCCTCGGCGACCGACTCCGGTCCGTCCGCGGACCGCTGTCCGGCACCGTCCGCGCCGCGCCCGGGACCCTCGTCCCACAGCGTCGCGGGCTGCTGCTGGTCGTCGTACTCCGCTGCGCTCACTGCACGAGATCCTACCGTCACGCCGGGTCCTGCCGGGCGTGCGGCGGGCGCTGCTCGGGCGTGCCGCGCACGAGCGAGGCCGGTCGGAGCACGCCGGGACCGAACCGTGCGGCGACCGCGTCGACGGTCGTCTCGGTCTCGCGCCACGGCGCGTCGTCGTCCCACAGCGCGTTGCTCGCGGCGGCGGGGACGAGGTTCTCCCCGCGGACGCCGATGAGTCGGATCCGGTTGCCCGGACGGTGCAGGACGTCGTAGAGCTCGACCGCCTCGTGGTGCAGGCGTTTGGCGACGTCGGTCGGCTCCGCGAGCGTGCGGGAGCGGGTCAGCGTCGAGAAGTCGGTGTACCGGACCTTCAGCGCGACCGTGCGGGCCTGCACGCCGGCCCGGCGCAGCCGCACGGCGACCTTGTCGGACAGGCGGAGGAGCTCCCGGGCGACGTCGTCGCGCTCGGTGAGGTCGCGACCGAACGTGACCTCGTGCCCGACCGACTTCTCGCTGACGCCCGTGTCGACCACGCGTGGGTCCCGCCCCCACGACAGGTCGTGCAGGCGCTGGCCACCGGCCGGCCCGAGTGCGGCGACGAGCGACGGCAGCGGGGTGTGCGCGAGGTCGCCGACGGTGCGGATGCCCCGGCGTTCGAGCTTCTCCTGCGTGGTGCCGCCGACGCCCCAGAGCGCGGACACCGGTTGCGGGTGGAGGAACGCCACGGTGTGCTCGGCGGGCACGACGAGCAGCCCGTCCGGCTTCGACCGGCTCGACGCGAGCTTCGCGACGAACTTGGTGGAGGCGGCGCCCACCGAGCAGTGCAGGCCGGTCTCGGCGAGGACGGCCGCGCGGATCGCCCGACCGATCTCCCACGGGGTGCCGTAGAGCCGCAGTGCGCCGGCCACGTCGAGGAAGGCCTCGTCGATCCCGAGCTTCTCGACCCGGGGCGTGAACTGCTCGAACACCCGCATGACCGCGGCGGACTTCGCGCTGTACTTCTCGAAGTGCGGTTCGACGATGACGGCGTTCGGGCACCGGCGCTTGGCGACGGCCATCGGCATGGCGGAGTTCACGCCGTACTTCCGGGCCTCGTAGGTGGCGGCGGTGACGACCGAGCGGTCGGAGTCGTGCCCGACGATGACCGGCAGGCCGACGAGGTCGGGTCGGTCGAGCAGTTCGACGGACGCGAAGAAGGCGTCCATGTCGACGTGCAGGACCGTCGCCGTGCGGTCGTCGACGGGACGGTCCGAGACCAGTCGGTTGCGTCCGTCCTGCTTGCTCACCCGGCGATGATGCCACGCCCCACCGACAGCGTCGGGGCTACGCCGGCGGGCCGTGGCGCACGCGGTCGCGCTGGCGGTGCACGTGCGTCGGCATCATCCGACGTTCCACGCGTCGATCGACGCGTGCGGTGTCGCTCGGTGCGCACGTACCGTCTGCACGTGCATGGTCCGACGTTCCACGCGTCGATCGACACGTGCGGTGACGCAGACCGCGTGCCGTGCCGTGCCGGCGCCGACGCAACGACGCCCGCCGCACCGCGGGAGCACCGGGGCTACGCCAGCGGGCCGAGCTCCGCCGCGGCGATCGTCCGCGCCGCCGAGTCCCGCGTCGACGGGTGGTACTGCCCCGCCCGGACGTCCCGTGCGAGCCGTGCGAGCTCGGACGACGACCGGTACGCCGAACCACCGGCGAGCCGGAGTGCCTCGTCCACGACGTGCTGCGCGGTGTCGACGGTCCGGGCCTTCGTCCCGACGAGCAGCGGGAACCACCGGGCCCCGAGAGATCGGCAGAGGGTCGCGGAGAGTATGTTAGGGTAGCGCGGTCTGTCGACCGTGTAGTGCGACGACCATCCGCTCCTGCCAGCGCGCGCTCT
>NZ_CAJCKG010000065.1:0-12809 GCF_903970945.1 Curtobacterium sp. ME26 | reverse complement strand
CCACGACGACCAGGTCCGCCCGGCGTCCGAGGGCGACGTGGCGCACCTCGGCGACGTCGTCCCAGACGCTCGTCGTGACCGGGTTCCGGCTGAGCGCCTCGAGCGTGGGCAGGCCGACGAAGCGCAGGGCGCCCTCGGTGGGGACGACGTGGACGTCGTGGCCGCGCTTGACGAGGTCGCGGACGACCCCGACGGCCTTGTAGGCGGCGATGCCACCGGTGATCCCGACGACGACGGACAGACGGCGACCTGCTGCAGCATCCACGGCGGTCACGCTACCCGGACTCGCGCGTGCGAGGATCGAACGCATGTGCACCGTCGTCGTCCGCGTCGACCCAGCGGCCGAGTGGCCCGTCACCGTGCTCGCGCTCCGCGACGAGTCCCCGGAGCGCCCCTGGGACCCGCCGGCGGCCTGGTGGCCCGAGGTCGACCCGACCGTCCGCGGCGTGCGGGACCGGTCGGCGGGCGGCGCCTGGCTCGCCGCGTCCGACGCCGCCGGCCTCGCGGTCGTGCTCAACCGTGCCGAGCCGGTGCCGACGGACGACGGCACCTGGACGACCCGCGGCGTGCTCCCGCTCGACGCGGTGACCGGCACGGTGCCGGGTGCCGACGGGCAGCTGCCGACCACGCGGGCGTTCAACCTGGTCCGTGCCACCGCCGAGGGTGCCGCGGTGGACACCTGGGACGGCACCGAGGTCCGGACGACGGTGCTCGGCCCCGGCGTCCACATGGTCACCCACGGGGCGCCCGACGACCCCGCCGCGCCGCGCATCGGACGGTGGCTCGACGCCTTCCGCGCCGTGCCGGCGCCCGCCGGGCCGCCAGTGCTCGGGCCGTTCGACGAGCTCCGCGCCGCGGACGCGGGGACCGACCCGGGCGACGGGTGGAGCGGCTGGTTCGGGGTGCTCGCCGCGTCCACCGCACTGCCCGCCGACGATCCCGACGCCATCCTCCGCGACGCCGTGGAGCCGGACGGGCACGTCGCCACGCTGTCCGTGGTCGCGGCGGCCGTCGGGCGCGACCGGACCGTGCTGCAGCACGCGCGCCTGGAGCGGCCGGGCCGGCTCGACGGATCGGTGGAGCTGCACCGCGCCTGACCGCTCCCGGGTCCGGGGGCGCCCGTGTCGCCGACGCGTCCGGCGATGCTGTGAGGAGCAGCAGCGCGCGTGCCGTCCGGGACGGGCACGGGCGGCGTACGGTCCCGGACGTGACCCCGAGCACCCCGTCGACCGCCCACCCCCTGGCGGCACGCACCACCCGCGCAACGAGCCGCCCACGACCGGTCCGCGCCGTCGTCGCGGCGGCGCTCGCCGCCGTGACCGCGCTCGCGCTCGTCGGCTGCAGCGAGGACTCCTCGGTGGCGGCGCCCAGCCCCACCGCGACCGACCGTGCCTGGGACCACGCGCCCGGTGAGCGGATCGTGGTCATCGGCGACTCGGTGAGCGGCGGTCACGGCCTCACGCCGGAGCAGGCGTGGCCGGCGCTCCTGGCGCGGACGGAGCGGTGGCAGCTGACGAACCTGTCGTGCGACGGTGCGGGCGTGGTCGCCGAGGGCGACGCGGACGAGTGCGCGAGCGCCTACCCGGGGCTCGTCCGCCGTGCGGTGGACCTGCGTCCGCGGGTCGTGTTCGTGCAGTCGAGCTCGAACGACCTCGGCGAGGACGACGCCGAGGTGACGAGCGCCACCGACCAGCTCGTGGCGCTCGTGCACCGCGACCTGCCGCGGGCACGCGTCGTCGGGCTCAGCGCGGTGTGGAACGAGCAGGCGCCGCCGGCGCAGCTCGCGACGATCTCGGCGGCGCTGCACCGCGCGGTCAGGAAGGACGGCGGCACGTACGTCGACATCGGGCAGCCGCTGTCCGGGCACGCCGACTGGATGCAGTCCGACGACGTGCACCCGACCGCGCGGGGCCAGCGCGCCCTCGAGGCAGGGGTGATCGACGCCTTCTCCCGCGACCACCTGCGGTTCTGACGGTCCCGGGACGGGGGCGAGGCGGGCCTCCCGTCCGGGACCCCGACGTCAGGCGGGCGCGCGCGTGTCCGTGAGGTCCTCGGCGACCGCCCACAGCGACCGGGCGAGGTCCGCGCTCCGGGCCGAGCGCGGCACCGACACCGTGGTGGTCGGCCCGGTCAGGCCGCCGAACCCGGACGGCCCGTAGTACGCGCCGCCCACCGCCGCGGGACCGACCGCCGCGTAGAGCAGCGGCTCCGCGCCCTCCTCGACCGCCTGCGTGAGCGGGAAGGCCCGGTCGCTCGACCGGACGGGGCGGGACCGGCCGAGCGAGCGGCCGGCGGACTGCAGGTTCGTCCGCGTGTACCCGGGGTGCGCGGCCGTGCTGACGAGCGGCCAGTCCCGTTCGACGGACAGCCGGTGCAGGTGCAGCGCGAGGAGCAGGTCGGCGAGCTTCGACTGGGAGTAGGCGCGCCAGCCGTTGTAGCCGCGCTCCCACTGCGGGTCGGTGAACCGGATGCTGCCGGGGATCGCGGCGAGGCTCGACATCGTCGCCACCCGGGGCGCCGGACGGGTGCCGTCCCGTCCCGCGCGCAGCAGCGTCGGCAGCAGCAGGTTCGTCAGGGCGAGGTGCCCGAGGAAGTTCGTGCCGAACTGCAGCTCGAAGCCGTCGGCGGTCTCGAAGCGCTGCGGCGGGGCCATCACGCCGGCGTTGTTCACGAGCACGTCGAGCGGCCGGTCGTCAGCCTCGACGCCGGCGGCGAACCGGCGCACCGACCCGAGGTCGGCGAGGTCGAGCTCGCGCACCTCGACGTCGGCGTCCGGGTGCTCGCGGCGGATGCGGTCCACCGCGGCATCGCCCTTCGCGGGGGTCCGGACCGCCAGGACGACGCTCGCGCCGGCACCGGCCAGGCGCTTGGCGGTCTCCTCGCCGGTGCCGCTGTTGGCTCCGGTCACGATGATGCGGCGGCCGGTCTGGTCGGGGATGTTCGGCATGCGCGGCACGGTACGCGGTGGGCCTGGCCGGGTGCCTGGTGCTCCGTCCCGCGCCGTGGTAGTTTCATGCATACGCATTCACTTGGAGGACGCGATGAGCAACGCATTCGGCACCGGCCGCCCCTCGGACGTCCCGCCGCCCGCACCCGACCGCGTCGGCCCGGTGCAGCTCGGCCTCGACACCTTCGGCGACGTCACCGAGCGCCCCGACGGCTCCCTCCGGTCCGACGCGCAGGCCATCCGCGACGTCGTCGACCAGGCCGTCCTCGCCGACCAGGTCGGCATCGACTTCATCGGCGTGGGCGAGCACCACCGCGAGGACTTCGTCGTCAGCGCGCCCGAGGTGGTGCTCGCCGCCATCGCCGCGCGCACCTCGACGATCCGGATGGGCTCCGCGGTCACCGTGCTGTCCTCGGACGACCCGGTCCGTGTGTACGAGCGGTTCGCGACGGTGGACGCGCTCTCGAACGGTCGCGCCGAGGTGATCCTCGGCCGGGGCTCCTTCACCGAGTCCTTCCCGCTGTTCGGCTACGACCTGTCCGACTACGAGGTCCTGTTCGAGGAGAAGCTGCAGCTCTGGAACGCGCTCCGCGGCGGGGACGCCGTCACGTGGTCCGGCACGAAGCGCGCCTCGCTCACCGACCAGGACGTCTACCCGAAGCTCGAGCACGGTCCGATCCCGACGTGGATCGGCGTCGGCGGCTCGCCCCAGTCGGTCATCCGCGCGGCCTCGTACGGCCTGCCGCTCTTCCTCGCCATCATCGGCGGGCAGCCGGCGCAGTTCGCCCCCTTCTCGCGGCTCTACCGTCAGGCGCTCACGCAGCTCGAGCTCCCGCAGCAGCCCATCGCCATGCACTCGCCGGGCTTCGTCGCCGAGACCGACGAGGAAGCGGCCGAGCGCTACTGGCCGTACCACAAGGCCGTCACCGACCGGCTCGGACGCGAGCGCGGCTGGCCGCCCCTCGACACCGCCCAGTACCAGGCCGGGCTCTCCGCCGGCGGTTCGCTGTACGTCGGGTCGCCGGAGACGGTGGCGCGGAAGATCGCGCGCAACATGCGGATCCTCGGGGTCTCGCGCTTCGACATGCGGTACGCGACCGGTCGCCTGCCGCACGAGGACATGATGCGGTCCATCGAGCTGTACGGCACGCGGGTCGCCCCGCGGGTGCGCGAGCTCCTCGCCGAGCCGGTGCCGGTGCCGTAGGGCCGGTGCGTGTGCGGGACGTGCCGGTGCGGCTCGCTCCGGGCACACTGAGTACGTCCGGCAGCGTCGGTCGCCAGTCGTGGCGCGTCGTCGAACCGTCGTGACGCGGCCGGGAGGCACGGCTCGCCCCCGCCGCGTCGGCTCACGGGAGCGCCGGGTACGGTCCAGGGCATGGCGCCCCGCTCCAACATCGTCGAACGTCGGTTCCGTGGTCGGATCACGGGCGTCGGGACGACGTCGGGCGTGCGGTTCGTCGTCGGGATGTGGGAGCGTTCGCCGTTCGGTGCCTTCACGGACGTCTTCGTGGAGCAGCCCGACGGGTCGAGCGTCCTGCTCGCACCGGACGAGATCGTCGCCGCGTACGTGTCCGGCACCTACCGGTTCGACACCGTGTCCGTCGTCGACGTCGACGCCCGTCGCACCGCCCGCGGCATCGAGCTCGACGCCGGACCGCTGCGGGCCACGATCGACGTCGGCGCGATCTCGCCGCTCGGTCGGGTCCTGCGCATCGTCCCGAAGCCGGTCGCCCGGGACCCCCGGTGGCTCCGCGCGATCGACCCCGTGGCACGGCTCGTCGCGCCCGGTGCCGGGACCGCCGGCACGGCCGGAGGCGGGCGCCGCGAGTACTACGGCGTGACCGGGGCGCACGACGTGACGGCGGTCACGGGGACGTGGGCGGGGGAGCCGCTCGGGACCCTGGCGCCGCTCGACCCGCCCGTGGCGTTCGGCTTCGCGTCGATGCCGAGGGTGCCGCAGGTCGTCGACGTCGAGACCACGATCCGCGAACCCGCCTCCTGAGGGGTCGGGCGCGCGTGCCCTGCGCCCCGCGCCCGATGCTTCCCATCACACCCGCGATGCCTGGTCGGTCTGGGCGTCCCTGGTCGTCCTGATCGACCGGGTACGCCCGGTCCCACCGGGCACGCCCGGTCCCACCGGGCACGCCCGGTCCCGCCGGGCACGTCCCAGCGTCGAGGGGCACACTGGCCGGAACGGAACGCGCCCGGGCAGTGCCCGGCCGGACGTCGAGCACAACGGGGCGCACGACGAACAGGAGCATCATGACCGACACGCAGGCAGACCAGCGCGCAGCCATCTCGGACATCGTCCACGGCGCCCGCACCGCCCTGCTCACGACCGTCAGCGACGACGGTCAGCTGCACGCACGACCCCTGGCCGTGCAGGACAAGGCGTTCAACGGGACGCTCCGCTTCCTCGTGCAGGACGGCAGCGAGAAGGTGGAGGACATCGCCCGCAACCCGCACGTGAACGTCGCCATCGAGTCGCAGGGCGGGTACCTGTCCATCGCCGGGACCGCCACGGTGACGCAGGACGACTCCGTCATCGACGAGCTGTGGTCGCCGTTCGCCGAGGCCTGGTTCCCCGAGGGTCGTCAGGACCCCTCGATCCGACTCCTCACCGTCGAGGGCGACTCGGTCGAGTACTGGACCCAGGACACCGGCCCGGTCGGGAGCCTCGTGCAGACGCTCAAGGCCGCGATCGGCAAGCAGAGCCAGCCAGACACCGGTCGCCACGGCACCGTCGAGCTCTAGCCGGACGCCCCCGTCCGCCCGAGGCGCCCCCACATCGACGAGACGCCCCCGGAACCGGGGGCGTCTCGCGGTGTCGGGGGCGTCTCGCGGTGTCCGAGACCCGGCAGCCGGGGTCAGGGCGGGCCGAGCAGCCAGAGCACGGCGACGAGCACCGGCTGGCCGAGGACCGCGCAGCTCACGAAGGTCCAGCGCATCCAGGGCCGCGCGACGAGCTCGGGGGAGCCGAACAGCGGCGCGAGCGGCAGGAGCAGCCGCGGGGTCGAGGCCATCGGCAGCGACACCGCGAAGATGTAGAGCGCGTACGCGGCGGAGTACAGCACCGTCGTCGACCCCAGCCGGAGCGTCGACCGGCGGAGCAGCCAAACCGGGTACGCCACGAGCAGGAACACCACGATGAGGATGCCGCCGACGCCGAGCCACCTGCCGGCGAGCAGGAACCACGGGGTCATCGGCGTGAAGTCCACCCGCCCGATGAAGTTCACCCACCACGACATCTCGGTCTCGAGGTATGCGTCCGGCCGCCCGGTGACGTGCGACGCGATGACCGGCCACGCGACACCCGCGGCGGCCATCACCACGCCCGCGGCGACGACCCGGACGCGCTCGGCGACGGGGAACGCGTCGAGCGACCGCACGCCGGTGCCCGCGGCCGCACGTCGGGCGCGCACCCACCGCACGAGCGCGACGACCCCGAGCAGCAGCGGGACGGCGAGCGCACCGGGCCGGGTGAACGCCGCCAGGACCCCGAGCAGCGTCAGCAGGCCGTACCGCCGACGCTCGAGGGCCAGGAGCGCACCGAACGTCAGCGCGAGGAACGTGCTCTCCGCGTACCCGACCTGGAGCAGGAACGAGAGCGGACCGCACGTGAAGAAGAAGACCGCCCACATGCCCGCCGCGTGCCCGGCGCGGTCACTGACCAGCCGGTGCAGCAGGAACGTCGCGACGAGCCCCGCCGCCAGTGCGACGAGCGGTGCGCCGACCTCGAACGGCACGCCCGTCGACGCGGTCAGCGCCCGGATCGTGAACGGGAACGCGGGCAGGAACGCCCACGCGTTCTGCGCGACGTGCCCACCGGCGTCGAGCGGCAGCGAGGTCGGGTACCCGTGCACCGAGATCTGCTCGTAGTACTGCCCGTCCCACGCGGTCAGGAAGGCGCCGAACCCGTGCGCGTTGCCCCAGATGGCGTTGTCCGGCATCGCCCGGCCCATCAGCGGGTACGCGAGCGCGAGCCAGAGCGTCGAGACGATGCGTCCGCCGCCCCAGACGAGCAGCACGGCCGCCCAGGCCGGCAGGCTCGTCGCCACGTCGACGATGCGGCGACGACCGTTCGCGAGCGACCCGGTGACGGCACCGTCGGTCCGGCTCACCGGCCCGCTCCGACGGGCGCAGGGCAGACGGTGGGCACCCCACGAGGGTATCCAGCCCGCCCGGGAATCCGGCGCACCGGCCGGGAGGCGCGCCCACGTTGTGCAGTCCGGAACGGCTCCGGCGGGTGGCCGGGCCCCGCCGCGCACCCGCCCCTAGCCTGGAGGTCCCGTCGACCGACCACCGGTCACCGACCCGCGAGGAGCCCCCGTGCCGAAGACCGCCGTCACCACCGAGAACGCCCCGCAGCCCGCCGGCCCGTACAGCCAGGGCATCGTCGCGAACGGCTTCCTGTACACGGCGGGCTTCGGACCGCAGGACCCGGCGACGGGGGCGATGGCGGACGACGTCGCCGGCCAGACCGCCCAGGTGCTGGCGAACGTCGCGGCCGTGCTCGCCGAGCACGGTGCGACCCTCGACGACGTCGTCAAGTCGACCGTCCACCTCGAGCACTCGGACCGGGACTTCCCGGCCTTCAACGAGGAGTACGCGAAGCACTTCTCGCAGCCGTACCCGGTCCGCACGACGGTCCAGTCGCACCTGGCCGGCATCCTCGTGGAGATCGACGTCGTCGCGGTGCTGCCCAGCGCCTCCTGACGCGCAGCGCCTCCTGAGCGGAACCTCACCGACCCCCGGTGCCGCTGCCGGCCGCTCCCGATCCGGAGCGCCGCAGTCCGGTGCCGGGGGTCGCCCCGGTCAGGGCACCGCCGGTGAGCACCGGCACGCCGGCGACCAGGACGTCGTCGACGCCGACCGCCGTCCGCGTCGGGTCCTCGTAGGTCGACCGTGCCGCCACCCGCTGCGGGTCGACCACGGCGAGGTCGGCGACGGCACCCGGTCGCACCACGCCGCGGTCGCCGAGCCGGTACCGCTCGACCGCGGTCGTGGCGAGGTGCCGCTGTCCCTCCGGCCACGGCAGCAGTCCGGCGCGGACGAAGTCGCCGAGGTACCGCGCGAAGGTCCCGGCGGCCCGCGGGTGCGGGTGGGTGCCGACGTGGATGCCGTCGGAGCCCGCCGTGTGCCCCGGGTGCCGGAACAGCGGCGCGAGGTCCTCGGGGGTGCGCGGGTGCGGCACGCGCATCACGGCGGTCACCTGGAGCGCGGAGGCGACCAGCACATCGATCGCCAGGTCGACCGGGGTGCTGCCGGTCGCGGCGGCCGCCTCGGCGAGGGTCCGACCCTGCAGGGCGTGGTGCGCCGGCGACGGGACGTGCGACAGCGTCACCTGCTCGGCCCAGCCGGCACCGAGGTCCGCGCGTCCGAGCACCCGCTCGAGTGCGGCCGTCCGGACCCGGTCGCGTCCGGCGTCGTCGGCGACCGCGCGGGCGAGGTCGTCGGTGCCGGGGCGGGCGAGCGCCGCCGGGAGCAGCAGCATCGACAGGATCGTGCAGCCGCGCGAGTACGGGTAGGCGTCGAAGGACAGGCCGATGCCGTCCGCCGCCAGGTCCGCGAGCGCGCCGAGGGCCGTGTCGACCGGTGCGTGCAGGTGCGAGACGTGCGCGCGGACACCGCTCGTCCGGGCGATGGCTGCGACCTCGTCGAGGCCGACCCGCACGTTCGCCTCGTACCCGCCGCGCATGTGGGTGACGTACAGCCCGTCGACGGCGGCGACCTCGGCACAGAGCGCCGCGAGCTCCTCGGTGTCGGCGTACAGCCCGGGTACGTAGTCGAGCCCGCTGGCGAGCCCGACCGCACCCTCGTCCAGCCCCCTGCGGACGAGTCCGCGCATCGCCGTGGTCTCGGCGGCCGTTGCCCGGCGGTCCTCGTCGCCCACGACCTCGTGCCGCACGGTGCCGGCCGGCACGAGCGTCGCCACGTTCACCGGGGTCGTGCCGTCGTACGTCGCGAGGAGGCCGGCGATCCCGCCGCCGGCGTAGCGCGGGTGCGGGCCGTCGATCGCCGCGAAGTACCGGTCCGCCCACGTACCGTCGCCCGGTGCCGGTCCGACCCCGTCCTGGCCGGTGACGATCGTCGTCACGCCCTGCCGCAGCAGCGCCTCCTGCACGTCCGCGTCGAACACCCGCGATCCGGCGTGGGAGTGCGCGTCGACCCCGCCGGGCAGGACGAGGCGCTCGCCGCAGTCGAGCCGGTCGGCGCCCTCGGGGACCGCGAGTCGGGGGCCGACCGCGACGATGCGCCCGCCGTCCACGAGCACGTCGGAGCGCGACGGTCCGTCCGCGCCGACGACGGATCCGCCGCGGAGGACGACGGGGCGGTTCACCGCGCCAGCCCGGCGACGAGCCGTTCCGCCCGCGACCGGAGGGCGGCGAGGTCGCCCGTGGTCAGGGCGTCGCCGACGAGCGGGGAGCCGAGGCCGACGGCGACGGCGCCGGCGTCGAGGTAGTCGGCGGCGTCGTCGACCCCGATCCCGCCGGTCGGCACGACGTCGACGAAGTCGAGCGGCGCGAGGACCTGGCGGAGGAACGCCGGGCCGCCGAGCTGCGCCGCGGGGAACACCTTGACCGCCCGTGCGCCCAGCCGCCAGGCGTGCACGATCTCGGTCGGCGTCGCCGCGCCCGGGTACCAGCCGAGCCCCCGCTCGTGGGCACGGGCGCCGATCGCCGGGTCGAGGTGCGGGCTCACGGCGAACGTCGCACCGAGGTCGGCGGCCTCGTCGACCTGACCCGGCTCGAGCACGGTGCCGACGCCGACGGAGACCGCGGCGCCGTGCTGCTGCGCGGCCCAGGCGGTGCCCTCGCGCCACCCCGGGGTGTTGGTCGTGAGCTCGATCGCGCGCACCCCGGCCTCGAGCAGGGTCGCGATGACCGCCTCGACGTGTTCGCCGGTGCCGCCTCGGAGGACCGCGACGGCGGGCCCGGCGGCGTGCCGCGCGCGGTGGTCCGGCCCGGGCGTGCCGGCCGGCGTGGTGGGACGGGTGTCGGTCATGGTGAGCGCTCCTCGGGGTTCGTGCGGGTGCGGGTGCGGTGGTCGTCGTCGGGCTAGCGGTCGACGCGGTCGTGGACGCCCGGGTCGACGCCGCGCCCCTCGTGGACACGCCCGTCCCGCGCGGACGGGTGGTCGGCCGACCGCCAGTCGCCGTCGACCGTGCAGGCGAGGGCTCCGGCGTCGGCCGCCCGGTCGAGCGCGTCGTCCGGCGTCGCCCCGGTGAGCGTCGCCGCGAGCCAGGCCGCGACGAAGGCGTCGCCGGCCCCGACCGGGTCGACCACCCGCACCGGCGTCGCCGCCCGTCGGGTGACACGGCCGTCGACGGCCGCGACCGCCCCGCGCGAGCCGAGCTTCACGACCGCTCGGCCGCCTGCCAGCGCGGCGAGCCGCCGGGCGAGGTCCTCGTCCGTGGCGGGGTCGGGGTCCGCCGCCTGCGGGTCGGTGCCGAGGAGGAGGTGTGCCTCGTCGTCGCCGGCGAAGACCACTGCGGCACGTCGCGCCACGGCGAGGTAGCGCTCGCGTGCGGTGGCCGCGTCGAGCAGCTTTGGACGGTGGTTCACGTCGAAGGACACCGGGACCCCGGCGGCCTCGGCGCGGTCCAGGACCGAGCGCACCGTCTCCCGCGCGCTGTCGGAGAGCGCGACGGTGATGCCGCTGAGGTGCACGAGGGCCGCCCGCTCGACCATGCCGGCGGGGACGTCGTCGGGAGTGAGTGCGGACCCGGCCGAGTGGCGCCGGTGGTAGGTCACGCGCGTCCGCCCGTCGGCGAGCCGCTCCTTCATCATCAGCCCGGTCGAGCGGTCGGGGTCGACGACGGCGACCACGTCGACACCGGCGCCCCGCACGTCGCGCACGACTCGGTCGCCGGCGGGGTCGGCACCGACGCGCCCGACCCAGGTGGCCCGGACCCCGGCGCGTGCCACGCCGATCGCGACGTTGCTCTCCGCCCCGCCGGTACCGATGCGCAGGTGGTCGAGGTCGCCGACCTCGCCGACGCCGGTGCCGGACAGCAGCAGCATCGTCTCGCCGAGCGTCAGCACGCCGGCCGCGGTGTCGCGGGTCACCGGGCGGCTCCGACCGGCGCCGTGCGGGTGAGCGCGAGCCGCGCCGACGACGACCCGAGCGCCACCGAGATCTCGAGCGCGGTCCGGACGACGCGGTCGCCGGCCTCGCGGACGGCCGCCGCCGGGAACCGCGACGCCAGACCGGAGATGCTCATCGCGCCGACCACCTGGTTCGCGTGGTCGAGCACCGGCGCGGCGACGCACCGGATGCCCGGCTCGTTCTCGCGGTCGTCGATGCCGTAGCCGCGGGCGCGGGTCCCGTCGACCTCCCGCACCCAGCGGTCGTCGTCGGTGATCGTCTGCTCGGTCGTCGCCTCGACGGGGACCGCCAGCACCGCACCGAGCAGGTCCGGGTCGCCGAACGCCACGATGGCCTTGCCGGACGCCGTGTTGCGCATCGGCAGTCGGTTCCCGACGCGGGAGCCCATTCGGACCGTGCCGCGGGTCTCGACCTTGTCGACGTAGACGATGTCCGTGCCGTCCGGCACCACGAGGTGACAGGTCAGCCCGGTCGCCTCCGCGGTCCGGCGGAGGAACGGCGCGGCCGCGGTGCGGAGGTCGATGCCCTCGAGGTAGCTCTGCCCGAGCAGGAGCGCACCGAGACCGAGCGTGAAGCCGGCGTCCGGGGTGCGGCGGAGCAGGTCGGTCTCGACCATCGGCGCGGTCAGTCGCAGCACGGTCGACTTCGCCGTGCCGAGCGTCGCGGCGAGCTCGCCGAGCGACACCGAGACGGCACCGGTCCGGGTGCGCTCCGCGACGTGGTCGAGCACCCGGAGACCGCGACGCAGCGACAGTGCCGCGTTCCGGGCCGGCGGTTCCTCGGGAGGGGTCGTGCCCGCACGGTGGTCGGTCGCCATCAGAACCACGTCCCGATCGTGTCGGTGACGGTGTCGTCGTCCGCGAGCAGCTGCACCTGCCGCCACTTGTCGAACACCGTGCAGGGGTGCGAGACCCCCAGCACGACGACGTCGCCGGGCGTCAGCCCGGGCGCGGTGTCCGCCAGCGTGAGGTAGCAGTGCTGGTCGTCGAGGCGGGTGACGGTCACCGTCCCCGGAGGCGGGACGACCTGCGGGGCGTGTGCCGTGCCTCCCGGCCGGATCCCGCGGACCACCGGCAGGCCCTCGTCGAAGGAGACGTCGCGCTTGCCGACGGCGACGAGGGCCCGACCCGGTTCGGGGCACGACGTCACCCGGCCCCAGACCTCGATCGCGGGGCGGAGCGAGCCCTCCTCCGGTCGCCGGCGGAACGGGGTGCGCTCGGCGTAGAACCCGTCGTCGTGGGTGAGGTACGCACCGGAGCGGAGGAGCACGTCGACGTCGTCCGGCCGGTCCGCGACGGCGTCGACCACGCCGTCGAACCAGGCGCTCCCGCCCATGCTGAGGAGCGCCCGGTCCGCCGCGACGAGCGGACGGAGCTCCACCGCGACCGCGAGCACCTCCGTCACCCAGTCCCGCGCGGTGTCGACGTCGGGCAGCCCGCCCTCGTACCCGGTCACCCCGCGGAGCGTCAGCCCGGCGTCCACGGCCGCCCGCGCGACGTCGTGTGCCTGCTCCGCGGTGCGGACGCCGGTGCGTCCGCCCGGGAAGCCGACCTCGACGAGGACGTGCACGTTGCCGTCGACGTCGCGCTGGGCGCGGGCGGCCGCCTCGACGCCGGCGATCGAGTCGACGTTGCAGAGGACGTCGGCGGTCGGGTCCTCGGTGCGACGGGAGGCGAGCCAGGCGAGGCCGGCCGGGTCGAGGACCTCGTTGGCGACGAGGACGTGGTGCGTGCCGTGTGCCCACGCGACCATC
>NZ_CAJCKG010000064.1:0-13246 GCF_903970945.1 Curtobacterium sp. ME26 | reverse complement strand
GAGTGCAAGTGTGGGGTTTGTCGGAGTGACGAGCATGCTGTGTTGTCTCCAGGAGAAGATGTTTTTCGAAGGCGAAGGCCGTCACTGGAGTTCCGCGGGGGGGTCTGGCGTTCAGGGTCTGGCCTTTCCGCGCGGTGGCGCTCGGGACGGGAACACGACCGCCGCACCTGCGCTGGCGGTCCCTCGGGCTGGTCGCCGTCGGCGGCGCGATCGGCACCGGCGTCCGGGCCGCGCTCGCCGCCGTGCTGCCCGCGGTCGACGGCATCAGCTGGACGATCCTCGCGATCAACGTCGTCGGCGCCTTCTGCCTGGGACTGCTGCTCGAGTCGCTCGCGCAGCGCGGTCCGGACGAGGGGCGTCGCCGTGCCGTCCGGCTGTTCGTCGGCACCGGGGTGCTCGGCGGCTTCACGACGTACTCGACGCTCGCCGACGACACCGCCCGGCTGCTCGACGCGGGCCGCTGGGGTGCCGGTGCCGGGTACGCGCTGCTCTCGGTCGTGCTCGGTCTCGTCGCCGCGGCGGCGGGAGCGTGGATCGCCGGCACACGGCGTGCCCGCCGGTCCGGAGCGGGGGAGGTCCGGTGAGTCCGCTCGAACTCCTCCTGGTCTCCGTCGGCGGCGGTGTCGGTGCGGCGCTCCGCCTCTGGCTCGACGGCACCGTCAAGGCACGGGTGAGCCGGTTCCCCCTCGGCACGCTGGTCATCAACGTGACCGGGTCGCTCGTCCTCGGCTTCGTCACCGGGCTCGGGGAGACCGGTGCACTCGGTCCCTCGACGGTCGCCGTGCTCGGGACGGGCATGATGGGCGGGTACACGACGTTCTCGACGGCGAGTGTCGAGACCGTCCAGCTGTTCCGGTCAGCCAGGCCCGGACCCGCCGTGCTGAACGGCCTCGGGATGCTCGTCGTCTCGGTCGGCGCAGCCGCGCTCGGCCTGTACACCGGAAGGAACACATGACCTCGGAACGCCCCGGCGAACTCGTCCTCGTCCGCCACGGAGAGACGGAGTGGTCGAAGAGCGGTCAGCACACCGGCCGCACCGACATCCCGCTCACCGAGCACGGCATCGAGCAGGCGGAGCGCGCCGGCCGGTACCTCGCCGACCGGACGTTCGCGCTCGCGCTGTCCAGCCCGCTCCAGCGTGCCCGCGACACCGCCGAGCTCGTCGGGGTCGACCCGGAGCTCGACGAGGACCTGTACGAGTGGGACTACGGCGCGTACGAGGGCCTGACCACCCCGCAGATCAAGGTCAAGCGGCACGGGCCGTGGGACCTCTGGACCGACGGCGTGCCCGCGGGGGACACCCCCGGTGAGAACGCGGCCGAGGTCCGCGTCCGCGTCGAGCGCGTGCTGAACCGCGTGCGGCCGGTGCTCGCCGAGGGCGACGACGCGATCGTCGTCGCGCACGGTCACGTCCTCCGCGCGCTCGGCGCCGCCTGGATCCGGCTCGCGCCGCAGGACGGTGCCGTGCTGAAGCTCGGGACCGCGACGGTCAGCTCGCTCGGGTACGAGCACGGGCGCCCCGTCATCGACTCCTGGAACGTCACGCCCGGCGCCTGACGCCTCCGCACGACGCAACGTGGGCGGTTCCCCGCAGCGACATCACGCTGCGAGGAACCGCCCACGTTGCGTTCCGCGAGCCCGACGTGCCGCGGGTCAGACCGTCCGGATCGCGCTCGTCGCGCCGAGCGCGCGACCCCGCCGACGCTCGATGGCCCGCCCCAGCACGAGCAGCCCGACGCTCACCACGGCCCCGAGCGTCGTCTGCGCGATCCGGTCGAGCGCGAGGAGCTCCGGCGCCTCCGGCAGGCTCAGCCACGACACGGCGAGCGCGAGCGGCGTGAGGAACAGCAGCGTCACGGCGTAGTGCCGCGCGACGAAGATCTCCGCGAAGAACTGCCCGACCACCGCGATGACGACGATCCACCACGCCGAGGGCTCGAGCAGCAGGATCCCCACCGCGACGACCGTGCCGCCGATGGTGCCGACGAAGCGCTGCACCGCGCGGACGACGGTGTGGCGCTGCCGGATCGCGGGCAGCGTGGACACGACCGCGATGACGGCCCAGTACGGGTGCCCGAGCCCGGGGACCGTCTCGGCGACCGCACCGGCGACGAGCGCGCCGACGACGTTGAGCCCGACGGTCTCCCACACGGCGGGCGTGCGGAGGACGGCGAGCGATCGGTGCTTGCGCTGGGCGATCGGACGGAAGACGTGCGGAGCCCGCGGGTGCAGCACGAGCCGGATCAACCCGCCGGACATCGCGACGAGCCAGGCCCAGGCGAGCGATGCGACGATGATCGTCGCGACGAGCGGCAGGTCGGCGGGACGGACGGGCACGAGCGCCGACACGCAGAACGCGAACACGGGGAAGATCGGCTGCGCGGGGATGGTCTGCAGCGCACTGAGCGTGCAGACCGCGACGACGAGGACCACCACGAGCCCGGTGCCCTGCAGCCACAGCGGCGCACCGCACAACGACACCGCGAGCCCCGCCGCCATGCACGCGCCCTGGAGCGCGGCCGCGATCCCCGTGGTCACCATCCGCTGCCGGTACGGCTCGGTCGCGCCGAAGATCGCGGTGAACCCGGCGAACATCGCGAACGCCGCGTACCCGGGCATCCCGAGTGCGACGAGCAGCGCGAGCGGGACGCCGCCGGCGATCGCGGCGCGGGCTGCGCCCTCGAGGTTGGTGGTCCGGGTCGAGTGCGCAGGTGTCGTCATGTCGCTCCCATCCTCCCACCGCGACGGGTGTCGTCGACGCGGACCCGGTGCACCGGGCGAGGTCACGGCCGGACGGGAGGCGCGTGGCGGTCGTGCGCCGCGTCTCCCGTCCGGCTCCCGGGGGCGTCCGACCGCCCGACGCGCGTTGGTATACCAACCTGCTAGACTCGCCGGACCACGCCGCACCCCGCGGCGTGCCGACGTCAACGAGGAAGGGCCGGGCCGATGGGAAAGACGCTCGCCGAGAAGGTGTGGGACGACCACGTCGTGGTCAAGGGCGAGGACGGGAACCCGGACCTCCTCTACATCGACCTCCACCTCGTGCACGAGGTCACGAGCCCGCAGGCGTTCGACGGCCTGCGCCAGGCCGGCCGCCCCGTGCGCCGCCTCGACCTGACGATCGCGACCGAGGACCACAACACCCCGACGCTCGCGATAGACCGGCCGATCGCCGACCCGACGAGCCGCACCCAGATCGAGACCCTGCGCCGCAACTGCGCTGAGTTCGGCGTGCGCCTGCACTCGCTGGGCGACGAGGAGCAGGGGATCGTGCACGTGGTCGGGCCGCAGCTCGGCCTGACGATGCCCGGCATCACGGTGGTGTGCGGCGACTCGCACACCTCCACCCACGGCGCGTTCGGTGCGATGGCGTTCGGCATCGGCACGTCCGAGGTCGAGCACGTCCTCGCCACGCAGACCCTGCCGCTGAAGCCCTTCAAGACGATGGCGATCACGGTCGAGGGCACGCTGCGCCCCGGCGTCACGGCGAAGGACATCATCCTCGCCGTGATCGCGGAGATCGGCACCGGCGGCGGCCAGGGCTACGTGCTCGAGTACCGCGGGTCGGCCATCCGTGCCCTCTCGATGGAGGGCCGCATGACGATCTGCAACATGTCGATCGAGGCCGGGGCGCGCGCCGGCATGGTCGCGCCCGACCAGACGACCTACGACTACGTCCAGGGCCGCGACCACGCACCGACGGGGCAGGACTGGGACGACGCCGTCGCGTACTGGGACACCCTCGCCACCGACGACGACGCCGTCTTCGACGCCGAGGTGTTCATCGACGCCGACGCGCTCGAGCCCTTCGTCACCTGGGGCACGAACCCGGGCCAGGGCGTGTCCCTCTCCGAGAGCGTCCCGGACCCCGCGGGCTACGACGACCCGAACGACCGGGCCGCGGCGCAGCGGGCGCTCGAGTACATGGACCTGCAGGCGGGCACGCCGATGAAGGACATCGCGGTCGACGCGGTGTTCATGGGCTCGTGCACCAACTCGCGCATCGAGGACCTCCGCGCCTTCGCATCGGTCATCCGGGGCCGCGAGAAGGCACCGGGCGTGCGCGTGATGGTCGTGCCGGGGTCCGCCCGGGTCCGGCTCGAGGCCGAGGCCGAGGGGCTCGACAAGGTCTTCACCGACTTCGGTGCGGAGTGGCGCTTCGCGGGCTGCTCGATGTGCCTCGGCATGAACCCCGACCAGCTGGCGCCGGGGGAGCGCTGCGCGAGCACGTCGAACCGCAACTTCGAGGGCCGGCAGGGCAAGGGCGGGCGGACGCACCTCGTGTCCCCGCTCGTCGCCGCCGCCACCGCCGTCCGGGGCACGCTCTCGAGCCCGTGGGACCTGGAGCACGCCGAGTCGAACACCGTCCTCGAAGGAGCCGTCTGATGGACAAGACCACCACCGTCACCGGGATCGCCGCGCCCCTGCAGCGCTCGAACGTCGACACCGACCAGATCATCCCGGCGGTCTACCTCAAGCGCGTGACGAAGACCGGCTTCGAGGACGCGCTGTTCGCCGGCTGGCGCCAGGACCCGGAGTTCGTGCTCAACCAGGAGCGCTACCAGGGTGCCCGCGTGCTCGTCGCCGGACCGGACTTCGGCACCGGGTCGAGCCGCGAGCACGCGGTCTGGGCGCTCCGTGACTTCGGCTTCCAGGTCGTGGTCTCACCCCGTTTCGCGGACATCTTCAAGGGCAACGCGGGCAAGCAGGGCCTGGTCACGGCGATCGTGACCGAACCGGAAGTCGAGCGGCTGTGGGCCGAGATCGCGGCGAACCCGGGCATCGAGGCGACCGTCGACCTGGTCACGCAGCGCGTGTCGCTCGGCGCGGTGGACGTGCCCTTCGAGATCGACGCCTACACTCGTTGGCGGTTGATGGAAGGGCTCGACGACATCGGGCTCACCCTCCGTGACGAGACCTCGATCACGGAGTTCGAATCCCGCCGCTCCCGATGGCGGCCGAAGACATTGCCGGTGAAGTAGTGAACTCCCTCGTACAGGACGCAGCAGCAGCAGGGGCCCGCGTGGGCCTGAAGTCGGACGAGATCGTCATCCGGGGCGGCAAGCCGCTCGTGGGACGCATCGAGGTCCGCGGCGCGAAGAACCTCGCGACCAAGGCCATGGTCGCGTCGCTGCTCGGTGACACCCCGTCGATCCTCAAGGACGTGCCGGACATCTCCGACGTCAAGGTCGTCCGCGGCCTGCTCGAGGTGCACGGTGTGCGCATCACCGACCCTGCACGAGGCGAGCTCATCCTCGACCCGTCGAACGTCGAGTCGGCGCACTTCGCCGAGATCGACGCCCACGCCGGTTCGAGCCGCATCCCGATCCTGTTCTGCGGCCCGCTGCTGCACAAGCTCGGCGAGGCCTTCATCCCCGACCTCGGCGGCTGCCGCATCGGCGACCGCCCGATCGACTTCCACCTCGACGCGCTCCGCGCGATGGGCGCGGTCGTCGACAAGCAGGTCAACGGCATCCACCTGACGGCCCCGGACGGCCTCAAGGGCGCGAAGATCGAGCTGCCGTACCCGAGCGTCGGCGCGACCGAGCAGGTCCTGCTGTCGTCGGTCCTCGCCGAGGGCGTCACCGAGCTCCGCAACGCCGCGATCGAGCCCGAGATCATGGACCTCATCGCGATCCTGCAGAAGATGGGCGCGATCGTCACGGTCGAGCCGAGCCGCACGATCTTCATCGAGGGCGTCGAGTCGCTCCGCGGGTACACCCACCGCGCGATCAACGACCGCAACGAGGCCGCGAGCTGGGCCTCCGCCGCGCTCGCCACGAACGGCGACATCTTCGTCGAGGGCGCCGACCAGCAGGACCTCATGACGTTCCTCAACGTCTTCCGCAAGGTGGGCGGCGGGTTCGACATCCAGGAGGACGGCATCCGCTTCTACCGCGAGCGCGAGGTCCTGCGCCCGGTCGTCGTCGAGACCGACGTCCACCCCGGCTTCATGACGGACTGGCAGCAGCCGCTCGTCGTCGCGCTGACCCAGGCCGAGGGTACGAGCGTCGTGCACGAGACCGTCTACGAGAACCGCTTCGGCTTCACCGACGCGCTGAACGAGATGGGTGCCGACATCGTCGTGCACAAGGAGGGCCTGCCCGGGCACGACCGCCGGGTCGCCCGTCGCCCCTTCGAGCAGGCCGCCGTCATCACCGGCCCGACGACGCTGCACGCCGCGAACGTGCGCGTCCCCGACCTGCGCGGCGGCTTCAGCCACCTCATCGCGGCCCTGACCGCCGAGGGCGAGTCGCACATCACGAACGTCGGCATCATCAGCCGCGGGTACGAGCACTTCATCCCGAAGCTGCGGAAGCTCGGCGCCGACTTCGACTTCGCGGGCTAGCCCGGTGGCGGCTGACGCGACCGGTCGCGGTCCGGCAGACGGAGCAGGGGACGGCCTGGAGGCACGGCGCACGTCCGCGACGGACGTCACCACGGGCCTCCCGGTCCCGGGGCGCCGGTGGCGCCGCGGTGAGCTGAACACGGCGTTCCGCATCACCGCGTCCGTGGTCATCCCGATCTTCCGGTTCTCGGCGCGGTACCACTGGCACGGGCCGAAGCGACTGCCCGAGGACGGCGCGTTCGTGCTCGCCCCGAACCACTTCACGAACATCGACCCGCTCGTGGTGGGCACGGCCGTGTGGCTGTCCCGTCGCGCGCCGCGGTTCCTCGCGAAGGCGTCGATCTTCCGGGTGCCGGTGGTCGGCAAGCTCATGTCCGGCATGGGGCAGATCCCCGTCGAGCGCTCCGGCCGCACGCGCCTGAACGATCCGCTCGGCGGCGGCAGGTCCGTCATCGAGCAGGGCGGGGCGATCATCGTCTACCCCGAGGGCACGCTCACCCGCGACCCCGACCTGTGGCCGATGCGCGGCAAGACCGGCGCGGTGCGGATCGCGCTCGAGAACGACGTGCCGATCATCCCGATGGCCCACTGGGGCACGCAGCGGATCATGCCGCGGTACGCCAAGAAGCTGCGGCTCTTCCCGCCGTCGCGCGTCGACGTGATCGTCGGCGACCCGATCGACCTGTCGGCGTACCGCGGTCGTCCGCTCGACCAGAAGACGCTCGTCGAGGCCACCGAGGTCGTCATGCAGCGCATCACCGAGCTGCTCGAGGAGCTCCGCGGCGAGCAGGCTCCCGCGGAGCGCTGGGACCCGGCGGCGAACAACCAGAAGGAGACCGGCAAGTTTGAGTGACCACCGCCCGGGCCTCCGCCCGCACGAGGACCACCCGGACCCCGCCGTCGCCGCGCGCGGTGCGGTCGACACCGCCGCCATCCGCGTGGTGATGCAGTCCACCGACAAGCCGCGGGTCGCCGTGATCGGTGCCGGCAGCTGGGGGACCACCTTCGCCAAGGTGCTCGCCGAGGGCGGGGCGACGACGGTGCTCTGGGCCCGGCGTCCCGAGGTCGCCCGCGAGATCACCGAGACGAAGCGCAACTCCGGGTACCTGCCCGGCATCAACCTCCCGCGCACCCTCACCGCGTCGACCTCCCTCGAGCAGGTCCTCGCCGACGCGCAGCAGGTCTACGTGTCCGTGCCGTCGCAGTCGCTGCGGTCGAACCTCGACGCGATCGCGCCGCTGCTCGGCGACGACGTGCCGGTCGTCAGCCTGATGAAGGGCGTCGAGAAGGCCACGGGCCTCCGGATGAGCGAGGTGCTCCACGAGGGGCTCGGGATCGACCGCGACCGCATCGCCGTCGCGAGCGGCCCGAACCTGGCGCTCGAGATCGCGCGGCGGCAGCCGACCGCCGCCGTGGTCTCGTCCACGTCGATCGACACCGCCACCGCGGTGGCCGCGGTCGCCACGAACCCGTACTTCCGCTCGTTCACGAACACGGACGTCATCGGCACCGAGTTCGGCGGGGTGCTCAAGAACCTCATCGCCGTCGCGATCGGCATCGTCGACGGCGTCGGCTACGGCGAGAACACGAAGGCCTCGATCATCACCCGGGGCCTCGCCGAGATGACCGACTTCGCCGTGTCGCTCGGTGCGCAGCCCTCGACGCTGTCCGGGCTCGCGGGCCTCGGCGACCTCATCGCCACGTGCCAGTCGCCGCTGTCGCGGAACAACACGGCCGGCCGCCTGCTCGGCCAGGGGTACCGGTTCGACGAGGTCGTGCGGCAGATGGACCAGACCGCCGAGGGCCTGGCATCGGTCGCCCCGATCCTCGAGCTCGCGGCGGCGAACGGCGTCGACATGCCCATCGTGGGCCAGGTGGCCGAGGTCCTCGCCGGTAGGCTCGATCCGCGCAACATCGCGCCGCACCTCACCGAGACCGACGAGCCCCAGGGCGAGTGACCGGTCCGGGCCCGACCAGCAAGGGGACCCCCATGCCCACGATCGCCCCCGCGCCCACGACCGTCGCCGTGCTCTTCGGCGGCCGGTCCAGCGAGCACGAGATCAGCTGCGTCACCGCCGGCGGCATCATGGACGTCGTCGACCGCTCGGCGTACACGGTCGTGCCGGTCGGGATCACGAAGGACGGCGCGTTCACGCTGCAGTCCGACGACCCGGCCCAGTGGGCGCTCCGTGACGGCGCGCTGCCCACCGTGCCGGACAACGGCACGCGCGTGGCGTTCCCGACGTCGCCGGCGACGAACGAGCTCGTCGTCTCCCACCCGGACGGCACGGTCGCCACGATCGCGGTGGACGTGGTGTTCCCGATCCTGCACGGCCCGTTCGGCGAGGACGGCACGGTCCAGGGGCTCCTCGAGGTCGCCGGGCTGCCGTACGTCGGCGACGGCGTGCTCGCGAGCGCCCTGGCGATGGACAAGCACACCGCGAAGGCGGTGCTCGAGCACGCCGGGCTCCGGGTGGCCCCGTGGACGACGGTCCTGCGGCGCGAGTGGACGGCCGACCCGGACGGGGTCGCCGGCACGGTCGCGGCGCACGGCTGGCCGCTGTTCGTGAAGCCCGCCCGAGCCGGCTCCAGCATGGGCGTCTCGCGCGTCGACGAGCCCGCGCAGCTCGCGGCGGCGATGGACCTGGCGTTCGAGCACGACGCCAAGGTGATCGTCGAACCGCGGGTCGTCGGGCGCGAGGTCGAGGTCGCCGTGCTCGAGGGCCGCGACGGTGTGCCGCGCACGAGCCTGCCGGGCGAGATCGTCGTCGCCGAGGACGGCTTCTACGACTTCGCCGCGAAGTACCTCGGCGGGGACGAGGCACTGTTGTGCCCCGCGCCGCTGACCGACGACGAGACCGCGGCGATCCGGGCCATCGGCGCCCGCGCGTTCGACGCCATCGGCGGCGCCGGACTCGCTCGCGTCGACTGCTTCCTCTCCGAGGACGGGTTCGTGGTCAACGAGGTCAACACCATGCCGGGCTTCACGCCCCTGTCGATGTACCCGCGCTGCTGGGCGGCGTCCGGGGTGTCCTACGGCGAGCTCGTCACGGAGCTCATCGAGCTGGGCCGCACCGCCGTCCGCTGACGTCGCGGGCGCGGCAGCCCCGCACGCGTCAGCCCTGCACGTCTCAGCCCTGCACGTCCGAGGGGTCGAGGCAGGCGTGCCCGTCCTTGGGCAGCAGCGACACGACGTCCGACAGGTCCTGGACGACCTGGTCCGTCGTCCTCGTGGTGTCGATGACGACCTGCACCGCGGGGGACCGGCCGAAGGTCGTGTAGACGACCTGCGCCCCGCGGTCGTCGCGGATCCAGTCGACGCCGCCCTTGCTGAAGCACGGCAGGTCGGACACCGTCGGCACCGCGACGCCGCAGTGGTACAGCGCCGCGGTCGGGTCGCCCCACGCTGCGGTCGACTGCGCGTCGGTGTTCCGCAGCGCCTGGTCGTTCCCGACGACCGCCGGGAGCCGGACCTGGACGGCGGCGCACTGGGCGGCGTCGGCCGACGGAGCCGGGGCCATCGACACGGCGTTCGAGCAGCCCGTCAGCCCGGCGGCGAGGGCGACGAGGACGCCCGCGATCGCGGTCCAGCGGAGGGGGCGGCGCACGGTGTCCATCGACGTCCAGGCTACCGTTGCCCCGTGGACGCGACGTACGACGCCTGGACCGGACCGACCGCGGGGGACACGGTCGGCACGGCCGGTGAACTGGCGGTCCTCGACCGGATCGTCCGGCGCCTGCCCGCCGGTACACCCCTGCTCGGCCCCGGCGACGACTGCGCGGTCGTCGCCGCTCCGGACGGCCGCTTCGTCGTGACGACGGACATGATGGTGCACGGGCCGGACTTCCGCTGGGCGTGGTCGTCGCCCGCCGACGTCGGGTGGAAGGCGGCCGCGACGAACCTGTCCGACGTCGCCGCGATGGGGGCGGTGCCGACCGGGCTCGTGATCGCCCTCGCCGCACCGCAGGACACCCCCGTCGCGGTGCTCGAGTCCTTCGCCGACGGCGTCCGCGAGGCGGTGACGGCCCTGTCGCCCGGCTGCGGCGTCGTGGGCGGCGACCTGTCGACCTCCGCCACGTTCACGGTCTCGGTGACGGCGTTCGGCGACCTCGGCGGTCGGGCGCCCGTGCTCCGGTCGGGGGCCCGCGTCGGCGACGTGCTCGCGGTGTCCGGCGAGCTGGGCCGGGCGGCGCGTGGACTCGCGCGGCTGTTCCGGGAGGGCGTCGACCCGCAGGGCGAGCCCTCGCGGGCGGCGACGGTCGCGAGCGGAGCCGACACCGACCCGGACGTCGCCCGGCAGCGCCGTCCGGTGCCGCCGATCGCCGACGGTCCGGCCGCGGCCGCCGCGGGGGCGACCGCGATGCTCGACCTCTCCGACGGCCTGGCGATCGACGCCGGGCGCCTCGCCCGAGCCAGCCGGGTGACGCTCGCACTCGACGCGGACGGACCGCTCGACGCGACCCGCCTGCTCGACGACCTCGCCGTCCACGGTGGCGAGGACCACGGCCTGCTCGCGACCTTCCCGCCGGACGTCGCGCTGCCCGGGGGCTTCCGCCGGGTCGGGGTCGTTGTCGACCGCGGGGCCGCGGACCTGGTGCGCGGTGGTGCGCCGGTCCCGACGACCGGGTGGGACCCGTACGCCGACTGGGACGGCGCCGCGGGCTGACGGCCGGGGCCGCGCCGTGCCTCCCGGCCGGCGGTACCGCGTGACGCGACGTCCCACGCGTCGATCGACGTGCGTCGTGTCGCACCAGGTGCGCCCCGCAGCCGCAGCCGCAGCCGCAGCCGCAGCCGCAGCCGGCCGGAGCTCCGCCTCAGGACGGCGTGACGGCCTCCCAGGCCACCGTCTCCCCGTAGCTGCGCTTGCTGAACGGGGCGAGCCCCGTCGGCCACGTCGGCTCCGGCGACCGCTTGCTGCGCTCGACGACGACGACGGCGCCCGCCGTCAGCCGTGGCACGAGTGCCTCGAGCACGTCGGCGATCTCCTCCTCGGCGACGTCGTAGGGCGGGTCGACGAAGACGAGGTCGAAGGTCCGCACGGTGCTGCGCAGGTACCCGAGCGCGGGCTGCGGTTGCACGTCGATCCGGACCCGCGGGACCCGCTGCTGCACCGCCTTCGCGTTCGCACGACAGGCCTGGACGGCGGGTGCCGCGCGGTCGACGAGCACGACCTCGACCGCACCGCGCGACGCCGCCTCGAGTCCGAGCGCGCCCGTCCCCGCGTACAGGTCGGCGACCGCCGCGTCGTCGACGAGCCCCCGCGCCTCGAGCGACGAGAACAGGGCCTCGCGGACGCGGTCGCTCGTCGGCCGGGTGCCGGACTTCGGCACGCGGAGCGCGGTGGATCCGGCGGCGCCGGCGATGATGCGGGTCATGCAGCCACCGTAGCGGCGTGCGTGCCGTCCACAGGGCGGTCGGGAGGCACCCGGTGCGTCGGTCGCGCCCGGTACCGTGGTCGCGTGGTCACCTCCGACACCTCCGACGCCGCGGCACCGACGGAGTCCGCCGACCCCGCGGGACCCGCTGACATCGTCGGGCCTCCGGACCTCGGGCCCGCACCCCTCGACGCGCGGCTGGGCGGCGTGCTCGGCGGCCGGACGGCCAAGGCGATCGAGAAGGCGTTCGGGTACCGCACGGTCGGCGAGTTCCTCGAGCACGCCCCGCGCCGGTACGCGGAGCGCGGGGCGCTGACGGCCCTCGACTCGCTCGCGATCGGGGAGTCCGTGACGATCGTCGCCGAGGTCATCGACGTCCGTGAGCGCACGATGCGCGCCCGCCGCGGCTCGATCCTCGAGGCGAAGATCGGCGACGGGAAGGGGCTGCTCACCCTGACGTTCTTCAACCAGGGCTGGCGCACGAAGGACCTCGTGCCCGGCGCCCGCGGCATCTTCGCCGGCAAGGTGGGCGACTACCGCGGCGCCCGCCAGCTCGCCCACCCCGACTACGAGCTGTTCGACGCCGACGACCCGCGCGCCACCGCCGACCCCGAGGACGAGGAGGCGATCCGCTGGTCCCGCCAGCCGATCCCGATCTACCCGGCGACGGCCTCGCTCACCTCGTGGCAGATCGCGAAGGCGATGGCGGTCCTCCTCGACACCCTGCCCGACCTGCCGGACCCCGTCCCGGCACCCGCGCGCACGCGCCTCGGCCTGGTGCCGTTCCGTCGCGCCCTCGAGCTCCTGCACCGGCCGGAGAAGGTCGCCGACTTCAAGCGGGCGCAGGACGCCCTGCGCTACCGCGAGGCCTTCGTGCTGCAGACGGCGCTCGTGCAGCGGCGGATCGCGGCCCGCGCGACGGCGGCGACCCCGCGGACGGCGTCGAGCGGCGGCATCCTCGAGCGCTTCGACGCCTCGCTGCCGTTCACCCTGACCGACGACCAGCAGGCGGTGGGCGCCGAGATCGCGCACGACCTGGCGGGCGAGTGGCCCATGCACCGGCTCGTCCAGGGCGAGGTCGGCTCGGGCAAGACCCTCGTGGCGATCCGCGCGATGCTCACCGTGGCGGAGTCCGGCGGCCAGTCGGCCCTGATCGCGCCGACCGAGGTCCTGGCGGCGCAGCACCTCCGCTCGATCGTGAAGTTCCTCGGTCCGGACCTCGCCGCGGAGCTCCGGCCGGTCATCCTCACCGGCTCGCAGTCGACCGACGAGCGGCGTCGTGCCCTGCTCGCGGCCGCCTCCGGCAGCTCCCGGCTCGTCGTCGGGACGCACGCGCTCCTGGGCGACCGGGTCGACTTCGCCGAGCTCGGACTCGTGGTAGTCGACGAGCAGCACCGCTTCGGCGTGGAGCAGCGGGAGGCCCTGCGGACGAAGGGCGCGACGCCGCCGCACGTGCTCGTCCTGACGGCGACGCCGATCCCGCGCACCGTGGCGATGACGGTGTTCGGGGACCTCGACGTC